>CAJCBY010000456.1 GCA_903960725.1 uncultured Cytophagaceae bacterium
ATCTAAATAGAAAATAGCGGCTGCTTCTACGCTTTCTTCATCCTTTCCATTGGTTGAGCTAAATTCTTGGTAGGCAATCAGGGCAGAATCTAATTCATTTAACTTTAGATAGGATTGTAGGATGCGTTTATTTGAGCGCTGAATAAGGGTGGAATCAACCCCTTTATCTTTCAAAAGACGGTAATGAACGATAGCTTTAGAATAAGCAGCTGAATCAAATTCGATATCTGCTACTTTAGAAATAACAGAATTCAACGATGGATGAGCGTTTTGTTCAATCACCTTTTTGTAGAATTCGTAAGCTACTACTTTGTTATTAGAACGGTTTGCAGCATCTGCAATTAAATAAGTTACTTCTACTACACGCTCGTCAGCAGGATAATGAGCAATGAAATTTTTCAAAGGTTGAATGGCCTTATCGTATTTCTCACCTAAATAGATTCCTTTCGCTGCTTGGTATTCTAAATCTGTTTTTTCTTCCTCATTTAGGCTGCTATTTTGGTACATCTGCAGATAGGCTGTCATTTCTTCCGGACGCCCTACGTCATTTAACTCTTCTTGTAAACCGGCTACAGCATCTTTAGCAAAAGACTCTTTAGCATACTTTTCAATGACTACTTTGTAGTCTGCAATGGCCTTTTCAGGTTGCTTTGCATTAGAATAAGATTGTGCTCTTTTTAAGATGGATTCAGCGTAATATGGGCTATTCGGTTGATTGGTAATCAAATCAGTAAATCCTTCAATTGCCTCTGCATATTTACGAGAACGGAATGAAATCAAGTTTTCTTGAAAGCTGGCATCATCTCCAAACTTTGTATTCGGGAAAGCCTTTTTCAACGCTTGGAAGGTTGCTTTAGCCTCTGTATCGCGTTCTAAATACATTAAAGTGATCCCTTTTTGGTATAACGCATAGTCTTTCTCTGTTTTTACATTCTCAATAGCTTGATTGTAAAAAGATAAAGCTTCCGAGTAATTTTTTGCGACTAAATAGGTATCAGCTAGACGTAAAAGTGCATTTGAATTCGCTTTCCCTGCCGGATTTGCTTTCAGTTGCTCAACGTAAGTTTTAAAATACGTATTCGCGCTTGTGAATTCTTTTACGGAGAAATAGGCATATGCGATTCCAATACGGTTTCTTTGGAGAAAATCAGCGGAATGTTTACCTGATAAAAGAGGTTTATAGACCTGAATAGCGGCTTCAAAATCCTTTAATTGAGAAAGGGATTCTGCTTTACCAAAAGAGGATTCATCTGTTACATTTTGGTTAGCAGCTTGCGCAATAGCTTGATCAAAATAAGTAATGGCCTCCTTGTATTGTTCCTTATTGTAGGCTTTACTACCTAAATTGTAGGTTAAAGTCTGATAAGCCACTTTCATTTCATCCGAGATTGGAATACCTGAAGTAAGGAGTGTTGTAGCTGGCTGTAGCGTCGCTAACTTAAGGATAGCATCCGCCGCTAAACTCTGGTATGACGCTGTGAAAGAGCTTTTTGGATAGGTTTTGCCAAATTGAAGGATAGCCTGAAGACCCTCCGTCCATTTACCTAAATCCATCGAAATACTTAAGGACTTAAATTGTGCCTCTTCTTTCAAGGATGGGTCTTGGTCTAGCAATCCTACTTTAGTAAAGCTGGCAGCGGCCTCTGACTTTTTCCCCATTTTCAATAAGGCTAACCCTTGCAAGTAATAGGCTTTTTGGCCTAAAGAATCCTCTTTTAATAATCCGGCTACCGATTGAATGGCTTCATCGTATTTTTCAATCGAGTAAAGTGAAAATCCTTTTCTGTAGGCAGCGGCATCATTTTTATGATCTTTTAAATAGTCCGTGAAGCTTTTAGCTGCCTTCGCATACTGCCCTTTTTTAAATTGAACTTCAGCTACTAACAAAGCTAGATCTGGATAAGACGCAATAATTGGTTCTGCATACTTCAATAATTCATCCCACTGCGCGGTTTGCTGATAGGAGGAAATTAACCAATACGGTAAATCTTTGCGGTATTTAGAATTTCCATTTGACTTTTTGAAATCTGCAATGGCCTCTAAAAAATTCTTCTGTTGATACTGAATTACACCTGCGTAATAGGCCGCAGAAAAGGCGTATTCTTCATCAGGATCCGTTTTAACCTCATTGAAAAGAGCTAAAGCCTTTTCCATTTCTTTTGTTTCAAAATAAGCCACGCCTAATTTATACCGCGCCTCTACATTGCCTAAGGATGAATTTTCTAGGTAACGGATCGCTTTGGTATAATTCGCTACATCGTAGAAGTACAAACCTATCTTTCTAAATAAAAGATTGCTATGAGGGCTATCTGGGTGCTTTAAATTAAAATGATAACCTAATACCTCTATTTCAGGTTGATTTAAGTAAAGGGAGCACAAAACCTGGTAGAATTCTGCGGTGATGACATCATTTTTAGTGGCATCTGCTTGCCTACTTAAGAAGTTGGTAAACTCCTCGCGAGCCGCTACATAGTTTTGGGCATCAAAATACTCTTTCCCTTGATTAAAGTGAATCTGATTGCTCTCAAAAGCTAAAGAGGCTTGCGCAAAAGACGATAAATGAAGGGATAAAAAGAGAACGAGGCAGTAAAAAGATGATTTAAATACCATAGGTTTATTGTCAATAGTCAAGACTAAACAATAATACGATTTTTATGTCAAATAATTGTAGAGAGATTTAGAATTATTTGGAAATAAATAGCACATGCTAGACTATACGGCTGATTTTTATAATTTTACTAAAATCTATTTCACAACAAAAATACTTATGAATTTAAAACTCCTATTCTTGAGTGTAATCGCGTCATTTAGCTGTTTTGCAGGACCGATCAAACACGAAATCAGTATGCCAGAGCCCTACTCTCATTATTTTGAGGTCAAAACGACGGTAGATGTCAGCAAAGAATCCAATTTTTTTGATCTTAAAATGGCAGCTTGGACACCTGGCTCTTATTTAATTAGAGAATTTGCAAAAAATGTGGAGTCTGTCTCGGCTGAATCAGGTGGCCAAAACCTCGGCATTTCGAAAACCAACAAAAATACATGGCGCATCGCATTAAAGCCTGGTTTGAAACAAGTCACTGTGCATTACCGTGTGTATGCTTTTGAGATGTCGGTTCGTACGTCCTTTTTAGATGATGCACATGGGTATATCAATCCGGCTAGCGTGTTAATGTATGCTGCTAAATTCGCCTCTCAGCCTCAGGAATTAACGATTATTCCGCACAAGGATTTTAAAAAGGTGTCGACTGCGATGAAAAATGTAGGTGGCTTCAATTACATAGCGAAGAACCTAGATGAGTTGATCGACTCCCCTATTGAGATTGGAAATCACAAAGTTTGGGACTTCAAAGTAAACAACATTCCTCATCAAATCGCCTTCTATGGCCCCGCGAAAGTCGATTCTGTTAAATTCCTAAAAGATGTACAGAAGATGGCAGAGGAAGCCCAAAAAGTGGTAGGTGAGCATCCTTGCGATCACTATTTGTTCATTATCCACAACTTAAATCGAGGCGGTGGCGGTCTAGAGCACTTGTACTCAACGACTTGTCAAGTAACCCGTTCTAGTTATGAGACGACTAAAGGATACCAGGGAATTATGAATTTATTAGCCCATGAGTATTTTCACTTATGGAACATAAAGCGCATTCGGCCTAAATCTTTAGGGCCATTTGACTACGAAAATGAGAATTATACGCACAATTTGTGGTTCTCTGAAGGAATTACAAGCTATTATGCAGATGTAATTAATCAACGTAGCGGAATGGTTTCTACAGCTGATTATATTAAAGGCTTAGGGGACGATATTTCTGGTGTTGAAAATACTCCAGGAAATCAAGTAGAATCTGCGGCTGAATCTAGCTGGGATGCCTGGATTAAATATTACCGTCCGAATGAAAACTCGCGAAATGCTACAGTCTCCTATTATGATAAAGGCTCTCTATTAGGAGGTGTTTTGAATATGTGGATCATTCAACAAACGAATGGAGCTAAATGCCTGGATGATGTTTTCAAATTATTATACCAAACCTATTATTTGAAAGCTGGACGCGGATTTACAGATCAGGAATTAGAAGATGCGTTCTCTAAAGTAGCGGGATCATCTGCTGCTGAATTCTTTAAAACGCATATTTATGGAGTTAAGACGCCTGCATATGTGTCTCTATTTAAGGCTTTCGGCTACCAATTTACAGACGCAAACGTAGCTAAGACGTTGCCCTATGTAGGGGTTAGCATTGCTGCTGGACGCGTTATATCCGTATACAAAGGAGGATCTGCCTATGTAGCCGGGCTCAATGTAGGCGATGAGGTAGTGAAGGTGAATGGAGCTGATTTTCCAGGCATCGATAAATTATTAGCGGACAAGAAACCTGGGGATTCACTTGTATTCTCAGTGAAAAGAGATGGAATGGAGCGTACTTTCTTAGTGGCTGTGCAGCAAACGCCTTTAAAGGCATTTGTGATTGAATCAGAGGCTACACCAACGTCAGCGCAATTGAAACTGCGCCATAAGTGGTTAGGTGGGAATTAATCCGAATGTTTAACCATTTCGGCGTACATATTTTTAAAGGTCTGTAAGACGAAATCTTGAAAGGAGGAGCTGGATACCAGCTCCTCTATTTCATTTTGGGAAGAAAAGTCCATCACGGAATATTTGTAACTCTGCTCTAAGTGCGGAGTCTCAAACTTCACGATGTATTTAGAATTCCACTCAAAAAGTGAGATTCGCATTTGTGGATGGCTTATTTCCTTGATAAAATGCATTAGTCTTGAATGATTTTAACGCTTTGGATTTTATCCCCTTCACGCACTAAATCAATTACGTCTACTCCTTCAATTACTTTTCCAAAACACGTGTGCTTACGGTCTAAGTGTGCCGTATTGTTACGAGAGTGGCAAATAAAGAACTGAGATCCACCTGTGTTAGGTCCGCGGTGTGCCATTGATAAAACGCCACGGTCGTGGAACTGGTTGTTTCCGGTTAATTCGCAAGGAATCGTGTAGCCTGGGCCACCTGCTCCAGTTCCATCTGGACAACCTCCTTGGATCACGAAATCATTGATTACGCGGTGGAAAGAGATGCCGTCATAAAAGCCTTTCTCTGCTAAGTCGATGAAGTTTTTAACGTGGATAGGTGCATCCTCTGTGTAGAATTCGATTTTCATTAACCCTTTATCGGTTAACATTTCTGCGTATGCCATAATTTTACATTTAATTAAGCTACAAAGATGCGAATGAAATTTGAATTATTTAAATTGAACTTTGTTTTAGCCTTATGAAATATATCCTCTTCTTTTTTGCTTCATTCTTCCTTTTAAGTTGTTCTAACACATCTGCGGATGAAAAGCGTGAATCCAGTGCCTTCTTTTTGCGTGGAAATGCGAAATGGAAAGAAAAAGAGTACCATGAGGCTGTTAAATGGTATACGGAGGCGATTGCCAAACGCCCAGATTTCTCAGATGCCTACTATAATCGTGGTCTAGTTTACCAAATCTTAGAGAAAAATGACGAGGCGCTGGCCGATTTTTCAAAGGCCTCAGAATTAGATGATAAATTTGCCCCTGCCCTCTTTAAAAAGGCAGAAATGTTACAAACCTTACAACGATTTGATGAGGCAATTCCAGCGGTGGATGCCTTGGTGAAATCTTTCCCAGATTCGGCTGCGAATTGGACGTTAAAAGGCGATATTTTGTTACAAAAAGAGGATTTATCGGGTTCTCTTTCTTCTTATGACCGCTCTCTTTCGCTCGATTCTACCTCTATCGAAACATTGATAAATAAGGGTGTAGTCTTGCAAGAGATGAATGAAATCGATTTAGCGGAAGCCGTTTTCAAGAAGGCATTGAAGTCAGGTAAATACGAGGATTTACTCAATAATAATTTAGGTTACCTCGCTATACAGCGAATGCAGTGGGATTTAGCGGCAGCTTATGTGAAGAAAGCCCTTGAAAAGGATCCAAAGAATGAGTTGTATTTAAAGAATTGGGCCAAAATTCAGGCCAAATCAAGCCTTAAATAAGGACATATACCGTTTCAATTCTGACGCGTTTTCGATGGAATTTGTGTGAATTTCTAATAGCGCAGGACCCTTGCAATTTAAAAAGGTTTTGAGGTCTAGTTCAGGCGCAATCGAGGCTGAAAAATAGCTGATTCCGGCGTCTTTACACGTATTTTCTGCTGTGAAACTTTGCTTAGTTTCCATAAATTCATCCAATTCTGGAAGCTCTTTCGCTCCTTCAAGATTGCGGAAAATACCCCCACCGCCGTTATTAAAGACGATAATGCGCAAGTTCGCCGGAATGTAGTGGTTCCAAAGTGCATTCCGATCGTATTGAAAGGCTACATCCCCAATGATGGAGATGCATAGTTTATCCGTTTTTTGGGCGGCGCCTACGGCCGTGCTTAAACAACCATCGATTCCAGAGGTGCCTCGGTTTGAGAATACTTCGGTAGTATTGAACTTTGCTAATGTCCAATTAATGTACCTGACAGCTAATGAGTTAGCAATATGTACTTCAGCTTCTTTTTGTTCAATGGCCTCGGTTATTGCCTGGTATAAATGGATTTCTGTCCAATTCGGTTTAGCGAAAAAGGCGGTTTGTAGCGGCGTGATTTTAGCTGAATTCCAGGTGTTCCAAGATTTCGTAGCCCATTCAGCACCTGAAATAAAACTTTGCGCATCCGTATTTACTATGTGAGTCAAACACAAGAAAGGATCAGGTCTTCCGATTGGATTCGGGTGAATGAGCCATGATTGCTTTGGCTTGCGTGACCTAAGAAATTGCTTAATTCGCTTCGAAACGAATGATTTACCGAAGTGTATGTGTAAATCGGGTTGCAAGGTTGGCCATAAAGACTCGTCCGCTAAAAGTAAATCGTGCGCGATGGTGCTGCCACAATTAGATGTCGCATCCCCTATCACCGGAATCCCATAAGCAGATAGCGTTTCGAAGATCGAATTGTCTTCCATTTGACCTACGGTCACGAGTATTTTCTCTGCAGAGGCGATTTCTTGATTGAAATACGAAAAGTCCATCTTTGAACTTTGAACTTTGAACTTTGTCAGATTTTCATTTTGGAAAATAGCTGAGCTATTTTCCAAAATGAAACCTGGCTCGGGGTAAAACGGCTCCCTAATCGGAACATTAATCTGCACCGGTCCCTTGGGTTCCGCTAATGCTACCGGGGGAGCGGAAGAACAATCATCCGTTTCAAAGTCAAAAAATGCTTTAGAATGATTTCCATATAGGTTTTCTTGGTAAATCGTCTGGCCATCCCATTGTCCGATCCATTCTTTTGGACGGTCAGCGGTTAAAACGATTAACGGAACTTCTTGGAAGAAGGCTTCCACTACCGCCGGGGCGAAATTCAATCCAGCTGAGCCGGAGGTGCAGCAAATGATTACCGGTTTACCTGTTTTCAGGGCGATTCCTAGGCCAAAAAATCCAGCCGATCGCTCATCTGAAATGGAATAGCATTTGAAACCGCTGTGGCGGGTTAAGGCAATCATTAAGGGGGCATTTCTGGAGCCTGGGCATATAACTGCCTCATTTACACCTTGTTGGTATAAAGAATCTACGAGTTCGATGATGCCTTTTGGAAATGCCATAGCAAAAAAAAGCCTCATAAGAGGCTTTTAAAAATTATCCAAGATATGTTTTTAGTGCTTTGCTTCGAGAAGTGTGTCGTAAACGACGGATCGCTTTCTC
>CAJCBY010000457.1 GCA_903960725.1 uncultured Cytophagaceae bacterium
CGAGGGACAACAATTCGATATGAATTTTGAAAGCCGGGATGATGTGACGGTAGAAGAATACATTGAAATGATTCGCTTAAAAACCTCGGTTTTGATCGGATTCTCGATGGAAATGGGCGGTTTGCTAGCTTCTGTGCCGACGCCGGTTTCAGATTCCTTATATCGTATAGGAGAAACCATTGGTCTCGGATTTCAATTGAAGGACGATTTATTAGATGTATACGGGGATCCAGAGAAATTTGGGAAGCAACCTGGCGGAGATATTTTAGCGAATAAAAAAACCTATTTACTGATAAAAGCGTTCGAAAAAGCAACGGGTTCCACGCTCGATTCATTGGAAAAATGGGTGGCAGCCACTGAGTATGAGGCAGCCGAAAAAGTACAAGCGGTTACCTCGATCTATGATTCCTTGAATCTGAGAGCCGAAACAGAAGCGGTCATTGCTTCTTATTTCGATGCGGCCTTCGAAGAGATTCAAGTCTTAGCTATTTCAGATGAGCAAAAATCAGCCCTAGTAAAGTTTATGAGTGGGTTGGTTGATCGAGAAGTTTAACGTAGTTTTGTCCTTATATGGTCTCGATTTTTCTTATCGCTGTGACGGTTATTATTTCCCTTGTTGCTTGGCAAAAGCCAGACTTGATGGGAAAGATGCTGATGAACCCCTACCGGATTCAACACAGAAACGAATATTGGCGTTTTGTTAGCTCTGGATTTATCCACGCGGACTTTACCCACCTGTTTTTTAACTTGTTTTCCTTCTTCTTTTTTGGGGTTCAATTAGAACAGATTTTCAATCAATTATTTCCATCGATTGCGTCGGAATTGTACATCTTGTTTTATGTACTAGCAATCGTGGTGGCAGATTTGCCTACCTTTTTCAAACAGAAAAATAATCCTAATTATAATTCTTTAGGAGCCTCAGGAGCGGTTTCAGCCGTGATTTTTGCGGGAATTTTATTCTTCCCTACAGAGAAAATCTATTTATTCGGCTTCTTTGGAATCCCTGGATTTATCTATGCTGGTTTGTTTACTTGGTATTCCGTAGAAATGGATAAGCGTAGCCGTGATTTTGTGAATCACAGCGCCCACTTATACGGTGCCTTGTTCGGAATCGTAGCGATGACACTGTTGTATCCACAAGTGTGGGTCAGTTTTGTGGAACAAATAACCGCGATGCTTCGATGAAAAGAATTGCCATTTTAGGTAGCACGGGTTCCATCGGGACGCAGGCCTTGGAGGTGATTGCGGAGCATCCGTCCGAGTTTTCTGTGGAAGTTTTAACTGCCCAAAACCAAGCTGATCTTCTCATTACACAAGCCTTAGCCTGGAAACCGGCTCACGTCGTAATCGGTAATGAGGCGAAATATGCGGAGGTGAAAGCGGCATTAGCCGGAACTCAGACGCAAGTACATAGTGGGGCAAAAGCCCTAGAAGAGGTCGTTACCCTCGATACAGTTGATATCGTGTTAACGGCCTTGGTGGGTTACGCAGGATTATTGCCCACTGTGAAAGCCATCAAAGCAGGAAAGCCGATTGCCTTAGCGAACAAAGAAACCTTAGTGGTGGCTGGAGCGCTAATTATGCCGCTAGCGCGGGAGATGGGCGTACCTATTTTACCGGTAGATTCAGAACATTCGGCGATATTCCAATGTCTGGTGGGGGAGTCACACAACCCGATAGAGAAAGTAATTTTAACAGCATCTGGCGGACCATTTAGAGGTTTTAGCCGGGAACAATTAGCTCAAGTTACTCGGGCGCAAGCTTTGAAACACCCTAATTGGACGATGGGCGCGAAGATTACGATTGACTCGGCTAGTCTGATGAATAAGGGATTAGAGGTGATAGAGGCGGCTTGGTTATTTGATGTAAAACCGTCCGAAATCGAGGTGGTGGTACATCCCCAGTCTATTGTGCACTCTTTGGTGCAATTTGAGGATGGATCCATCAAAGCACAATTGGGTTTACCGGATATGAAATTGCCCATTCAGTTTGCTTTAGGGTATCCGAATCGAATGAAGGCGAATTTCCCTCGTTTTGATTTTAGACAGTATCCG
>CAJCBY010000458.1 GCA_903960725.1 uncultured Cytophagaceae bacterium
AGGGCACTCATTCAACACCCGGTTCAAATTATTTGCTATGCTTGATTCCACCAAATTTCTTTTTGAAGCCTTAACGTACGACGACGTACTTTTGCTTCCCGCTTATTCCGAGGTTTTGCCCCGCGAAGTAAGTACTTCCTCTCGCCTTACGCGTAACATTTGGTTAAACATTCCGATTGTTTCTGCTGCTATGGACACCGTTACGGAAGCCGATTTAGCGATCGCCTTGGCGCAAGAAGGTGGCATCGGAATCATCCACAAGAACATGACGATTGCGCAGCAAGCTGCTCAAGTTCGGAAGGTAAAGCGTTCTGAGTCAGGCATGATCATCGATCCTGTGACCTTGAAAGACAACTCTACTTTAGGTGATGCACAACGCATCATGAAGGAATTCAAGATCGGAGGTATCCCAGTGATTGATAACGATGGTCGCTTGGTGGGAATTTTGACGAACCGTGATTTACGTTTCCAAAAGCAAACCGCCCGTCCTGTGAATGAGATCATGACGAAGGATAATTTGATTACGGCCAAAGAAGGAATCAGCATGGAAGAGGCCGAAAGCATTTTGCAAGAATACAAAATCGAAAAATTACCGATCATCGACCAGAATGGAAAGTTGATTGGTTTAATTACTTACAAGGATATATTAAAACGCAAGTCACACCCTTTGGCATCGAAAGATTCCCTAGGCCGCCTTCGCGTAGGTGCCGCCGTAGGTGTAACGCCTGATTTATTAGACCGCGTGCAAGCCTTAGTGCAAGTAGGCGTCGATGTTATCAGTATCGATACCGCGCACGGACACTCTAAAGGCGTAATCGACGCTTTAAAATCAGTAAAGAAAGCATTCCCTACCTTGGACGTTATCGTCGGAAACATCGCCACAGGCGAAGCAGCCGTTGCTTTAGCTGAAGCAGGAGCTGACGCCGTGAAAGTGGGTGTAGGCCCAGGCAGTATTTGCACTACCCGTATCATCGCAGGTGTAGGGATGCCGCAATTGACCGCGGTTTATGAAGCGGCCAAAGCTTTACAAAAATACGACGTCCCAGTCATTGCTGACGGTGGTATCCGTTATTCTGGGGATGTGGCCAAAGCCATCGCAGGCGGCGCCAGCACCGTCATGATCGGATCTCTTTTAGCGGGAACAGACGAAGCACCAGGTGAAATGATCATTTTGGAAGGACGTAAATTCAAATCATACCGCGGAATGGGCTCGCTAGAAGCCATGGAAGATGGGTCAAAAGACCGCTACTTCCAAGACGCAGAGGACGATATCAAAAAGCTAGTTCCAGAAGGAATCGTAGGTCGCGTACCGTTCAAAGGTTCAGTGACAGAGATTTTATACCAAATGGTAGGCGGACTGAAAGCCGGCATGGGCTACTGCGGAGCTTCTTCTATCGAAGCCATGCAACAAGCCAAGTTCGTGAAAATCACCTCAGCAGGTGTGAAAGAAAGTCACCCACACGATGTGAGCATCTCGAAAGAAGCGCCTAACTATTCAGCAAAATAAAAAAGGCCTCGCAATGCGAGGCCTTTTTTATTACAGGACCTTTTCTAGGGTTAATAATTCTGAACCGTATCCACGAAACACTGGACCTTGTCTGGATCAATATCAGGATAGACTCCATGACCTAAGTTCGCAATGTAGCGTTGAGTCCCGAATTGATTAATCATCTTCTTGGTCTCCGCTTCCACCGTCTTAAAATCTCCATACAATGCACACGGATCTAAATTCCCTTGCAATGTTTTGTTAGGCCCCACTAAGCGACGAGATTCTGCAATATCCATATTCCAATCCAAACCAATCGTCGCACAATTAAGTGCAGCCATTTCCTCGCGAGCAAAGAAAGCCCCTTTGGCAAAAAGCGTCACCGGAACCTCCGTCACCGCATCACAAATTTGCTTTAAATAAGGCGTCGAAAACACCGAATATTGTGAAGGTGACAAAATCCCCGCCCACGAATCAAAGATTTGAACTAAGTTAGCCCCTGCCACCACCTGCGCCTTCAAATACGAAATCGTTGAATCAGTAATCTTTTGCAACAAAGCATGAGCTAATTCAGGCTCGGCATACAACATCTTTTTGGCCTGAGAAAACGTCTTCGACCCTTTCCCCTCTACCATATAACAGAAAATCGTGAACGGTGCACCCGCAAAACCGATCAATGGCACCTTACCCGCCAACTCCTTTTTCACGATCTTAATCGCATCTAACACATACTTCAAATCCTGCTCCGGATTCGCATCCCGAATCTTCGCCAAATCCGCCTTCGACCGAATCACCTCCGGAAAAACCGGACCCTTCTGCTCCTCCATCACATACGGCAGACCCATCGCCTCCGGCACCACTAAAATATCTGAAAAAATAATCGCAGCATCCACCCCAAAACGCGTCACCGGCTGAATCGTCACCTCCGCCGCCATCTCTGGATGCGTCGCCAAGCCAATAAATGACCCCGCCTTCGCCCTTACAGCTCTATATTCAGGTAAAATCCTCCCCGCCTGACGCATCACCCAAACCGGAATTCGGTCCACAGGCAGACCCTGCGCGGCACGAAGAAGTAGATCGTTTTGTAGTTTTTCCATAAGCATACAAAGGTAAGGCAAAAAGCGGGTTAAGGCAAGGGTGGGCAGTAGACAGTAGTCAGTATCCAGTAGACAGTAGACATGATTAAATGGGTAGGGAGATCGATAACCGATATAGCATCTTCCCTATTTCATCAATCTTCAAATAATAATTTTTCATTTCTTGATCCGAAAAATAACCTAATCTATTCCCCAAAATTAACATTGATTTTACCTCACTAGCTGAGCCTTTGGCAAAGTATAAAAACCGATTAAAATCCTTATTAGAATTTCGTTCGAAACCTTCAGCTATATTATTAGAAATTGAAATAGATGCTCTTTTTAATTGATTCGTAAAACCAAAATCAGGATGTTTGTCAAAGTGCTTATAAAGTTGAACAGCTATTTCAATGGATTTTTGCCAAACGATTAATTCTTCAAATTTACAAACCTTCATAACCGCACCCCTTTAAATGTTTGTCAAAAGACTAATTTCAAAAATGATTAAACAAGATTTAAACTGATAAAAAAGAGAAATTATCACTTTCTACTAACTACTCTGGATTCTGACTACTAATTACTGTCTACTCTGGATACTGATTACTGTTTACTGATTACTGTCTACTGCCCACTATTTTCCTTACCTTTGTCCTTCATCATCACCCGCCCTATGGCTCAGATTAACGCTAAATTCGTTACTAGTAACACCG
>CAJCBY010000459.1 GCA_903960725.1 uncultured Cytophagaceae bacterium
CTGTTATTTTAACCTTATTTACACTGATAGCGTTTCCATGGATGGCTTTTCGGGCTTCTCCTTTAGATGAGCAGATTAAATTCTCTGTTCCCACGCTGAGTAGGTCGGTGAGGTTTTGGCATTCTGATAATAATGCAGCGGAAACTGTATAGACTGGTAATTGTGCAATCAGAGCGTCAGAGGCGTTGCTTAGTAGTTCTACTGCGTCTTTTGAGAAAAGTAGGGCGGAAGCCTCAATGACTAAGGCGCAAACATCAGCACCATGGACGCGTGTGGTTACTTCTTCTGCGATGGCCTTTTGTAAAATACGCAAGTGGGGTGCTTCCGCATGAGCACGCTCCATTTCTTCGATTTGATCTTTCGTATATAAAGTGAATACACGGATCAGGCGAGGAACATCAGCATCAGCTGCATTTAACCAAAATTGGTAGAATGCAAAAGGGGATGTTTTGGAAGCATCTAGCCAAACATTACCAGACTCCGACTTTCCAAACTTCGTGCCATCCGCTTTAGTTACTAAAGGAGTAGTTAATGCGAAAGCCGCTCGTTCCGTCGCATCTTCATCGTGCCCTTCTTTGCGGCGAATGATTTCAGTCCCTGTGGTGATATTACCCCACTGATCAGAACCACCCATTTGAAGGCGGACATTTTTGGTCTTATATAAATGATAGAAATCGTATCCTTGTAATAATTGATAAGAGAATTCAGTGAAGGAGATGCCGGTTTCTAGACGCTTCTTAACGGAGTCTTTGGACATCATATAATTAACGGTTAAGAATTTACCTGCTTCTCGTAAAAAACCTAGGAAGCTGAATTCCTTAAACCAATCATAATTATTTACTACTTCTGCCGAATTAGCGTCGCCGTGGAATTCTAAGAATTTCTCTAATTGTGCTTGAATACCTACCTGATTTGCACGCAGTGTGTTTTCTGAAAGGAAATCACGTTCAGCGGATTTTCCAGATGGATCCCCGATCATTCCAGTGGCACCACCTACTAAAGCGATAGGTTTATGACCCGCTAGTTGAAAATGCTTTAATAGCATGATCGCAGCTAAATTTCCGATGTGAAGACTCGGTGCAGTAGGGTCAAAACCGATATAAGCCACCGTCATTTCTTTGGCAAGCTGATCCTCTAAACCAGGAATCATATCGTGTAACATCCCCCTCCAACGTAATTCTTCAATGAAATTTGTCATAAATGATTGTTTTTGCAAAAATACTAAATATCCTTCTTTTTAAATAATAAGGACGAATCCCCATAGCTAAGGAAGCGGTAATCGTTCAACAAGGCTGAATCGTAAACCTTTTTCCAATCATCACCAATTAAGGCGGCGATTAAAACTAAAAGAGTAGATTTAGGCTGGTGAAAATTCGTCACGATGGCGTCACAGAAGTGCAAAGCATAGCCTGGCATGATTAATAATTCGGTCTCTGCAACCCAATAGTCTAATTTACTATTCTCTATGTAGTTAAGAACTGCTTCTAGTGACTCTTTGTTAGAAATTCGATTAGATCGTGTTTTATAGGCGAATTCCTTAGGAATCACGAGTACGTCCTCTTCGATTCTTTTATTTTCGATGAGCCAAACTCCGCCCCAGTATAAACTTTCCAATGCGCGCAAGGCCGTTGTTCCTATTGGAATATAGGGCCCTTGATGTGCTATCAACGTTTTAATCAATTCGGGGGTGAAGACTAACTGCTCCCTGTGCATTGGATGCTTGCTCACATCATCATCCTTGACAGGAAGAAATGTACCAGCACCTACATGCAATGTCAGGTAGGTTATCTGAATGTTTCGACGATCTATATCGGCTAAGACCTCCTCAGAAAAATGCAAGCTAGCAGTAGGCGCTGCTACCGCACCTAGTTTTTCAGAAAATACGGTTTGGTATCGATCATTGTCGCTTAATTCTGTATCCCTTTCCATGTAAGGAGGTAAAGGGATTTTGCCAATTTCGTCTAAAATTTCGGCGAAACTTTGGTCTGTATTCCAACAAATGCGGATGTGATTTTCATCTCGATTCACCCAGTCAAAAGTCAGAGCTCCTCTCGTTAATCTATCCCCTTCTTTCCAACGTTTCTTGTTCCCTACTAGGCATTCCCAAACGATTTCCGCTTTACTTTCCATCAGCTGCTCAGTGGGAGCGGCGTCCGAAATTGGATGTAATAGAAAGAGTTCAATCGAGACACCGTTTTCCTTTACAAGGGGAATGCGAGCGGGAATGACTTTGGTATTATTGAAAATCAACAAGGCATTCTCCGGTAAAAATTCGGCTAGATTTCGAAATGAATCGTGTTGAATTTTACCTTCTTTGTAAACTAATTGCTTGGAGTCGTGTCGATTAGCTAAAGGAAATTGGGCGATTTTTGATTCAGGCAATGGATAGTCAAAAGCCTGAATGGAAATATTCGGCATTTGAATGCTCATAGTTCCTCAATAAATTTAGGGCTAGTAATTAATCGAACAGGTAAATAGATGAGCCAAACCAATAGGAAGACAATACCTAAGGACGGCAAATAGCTATAGTCGGTTTGGTTAGTTCTTTCATCATTCAGCATTAATAAGGCTCTCATCACTAAGATTAAGTACGTATTAATGAGGGCTGGGAAAAAATGTAGCCAATTAATAAAGGTGCTTTTGATTGTCTGATTTCCTTTTTCTGCAAAAACTGGAAGGATGGTACCCCATTTTTCAGTTGGGATTTTATCGATGGCTTTGATTAAAAGTAATGCCAAAACATTTAAAATTGTTACGATGCCAGCTGTTAAATAGAATACCTCTTCTTTAGGAAGAAATCCATCACCACGACCTGTTTCGCCGAAATGCACCGCCGTTGGATCAGGAAGTCCACGGTAAATAAATAATAAGGATAATCCGAACGCCACTATGGACAAAATTCGCCAAACTCGAGATGCAAAATGGTCTATCGACATAGTTGATTAAAATGTCTGCAAAATTAGTTTTGAAATTCATACCGACCTAATCTTTATTTCTATTATTTTTGTGAATAACCCTTATAAAATGGCAATCTATACGAAGAATGGCGATGGTGGATTTACGCGTTTAGCAGATGGGAAAGGATTGTCTAAATCCGATGCTCGGATGGATGCCATTGGCGATATCGATGAGCTAAATTGTCATATTGGTGCTTTGGTCTGCCAAATAGAACCGCATTTAGCTACTAAATTACAAGCTATCCAGTCCAGCCTTTTTGTATTGGGGGCTCACGTTGCCAGTGATTCGAAAGAATACTTGGGTAATATGAAGCTAATTTCTTTGCAGGATATTGTGGCCATCGAAGAAATGATTGATGAAATTGATGGTAAAATTGAGCCTATGCGTTTCTTTATTTTACCTGGCGGACATCCCCTAATTGCCGCGGCTCAAATCACTCGTACCGTTTGTCGCCGTGCTGAACGTAGTTTAATTCGGTGGGTCCAATTAGAAGAAAAAGAAGATTATGCGATCGCAATCGCTTATTTAAATAGATTATCAGATTACTTATTTATGATGTGCCGTTATTTACATCATTCATTAGATATCCCCGAGATACCTTGGAATTCCGGCAAGTAGAAACAAAACTTTATGCAAATTACCATTCAAAAAACCCCTGCATCTCGATTAAGCGAGGTTGATTTCGGCAACTTACCTTTTGGCCGCATTTTTGCCGATCATATGCTCGTTGCAGAATATGCAGATGGAGCTTGGAAGTCTGTACAAATTCAGCCTTATGGACCCTTGACCTATCAACCGGCTATGATGTCCATCCATTATGGACAGTCTATTTTCGAAGGCATGAAGGCCTACCGCTCAAAGAAAGGAGAGGTATTGGTGTTCCGTCCAGAGGAGAACATGAAGCGTTTTAATAAATCTGCGCTCCGCATGTGTATGCCAGAAGTACCGGAAGAGATTTTCTTGGGAGGTTTAAAGCAATTGATCGAATTGGATAATGCATGGGTGCCAGAAAATGAGGGATGTTCCTTGTATATCCGCCCTTTCATGTTTGCTACAGATGAGTACGTAGGAGTTTCTCCGTCGACCACCTATAAGTTTATTATCTTCAATTGCCCGGTAGGGTCATATTATACAAAGCCGTTGCGTGTTCGCGTAGAAACAGAATACATCCGCGCGGCAAAAGGCGGCGTTGGTTTTGCTAAGAATGCAGGAAACTATGGTGGTTCCTTGTACCCTACAATAGAAGCCAATAATGCGGGTTATGATCAAATCATTTGGACGGATGCGGCGACACATCAATATGTGGAGGAAGCGGGAACTATGAATTTGATGTTTATCATTAATGGTACACTTGTAACAGCTCCTACTGGTGATACTATCTTAGATGGTGTTACGCGAAAATCAGTGATTCAGATTGCCAAAGACTGGGGTGTAGAAGTACAAGAGCGTCTTTTATCCGTGAAAGAATTAGTCGAAGGAATCAGCTCAGGGGCCGTAACCGAGGCCTTTGGTGCCGGTACCGCTGCAGTTATCGCGCCCATACAAACGATTGGCTTTGATGGAAAAGACTACGAATTACCCGCTCGCAAAGAGTCTGATTTTTCTGCTAAAGTTTTCAATGAAATCAGTCAAATTCGATTAGGCGAAATCGCTGATACGCGTGGCTGGATATATAAAATTTAATTAGCTGCTTTAAAGCTGATTTTAATGCCCGGATCTTTAGATGTACTTACGTTCTCTAAATTGATTCGGGTATTTTTGTTTTTTGTCCAAAGAACACTTTTCCCATTAGCTTCCGATGGGCCAAATTTGGCATCTAAATATTTTTTCCATTGATCAATTAAAGGTTGTACATCTTCACTTGACTCCACAAAAATGTCAAAGACGATCTCGTGTAACTTATTCTGCTCATTCGGTATATAGCTGATGTCACTGAAGTTCAAATCAGATTCGTCAAAATATAAGGTATAAGATTTGCCTTTTTCTGGCTGAGATTCAGCTAATTCTAAGCTGTCATTTACTGAGCCAAAATCTTGTCCCCAATTCGCATTTCTAACTATTTTATCTGGACTCAAGGTAAGTTTTTGGACCCATTCGCCACTATCCTCCCAGGCTGTTTGAATGGCCTCTGTTTGAGCGTTCTCTTTCGTTTCGCTTTGTTTTTCTTGGCTGCAAGAATGCAAAATTACACCTACACTACTTAGAAAAATAAAGCTCACCAATGGAACGAATAGTTTATTTAACGGGTTTCTCATATTATTGCAGTGTGAGATTGTGATTAATAGTTAATCAAAATTAAATGAATTTCGCCAATCATAATAAAAAATGTTATTTTTGGAAAAATTATAGCATTTACTGGTCTGTGGCCAACACGATATATAAGATTATTAGTGGTTAGGTATTTTTAAAATGAGCCGGTCTTTGATCGGCTTTTTTTTTAAAATTCCCGTCCGATACTGACAAATAATCCTGATTTACCTCCATTCGCTACCGGTACTCCCATTTTAAGGACAAAGTTATAGTAGGTTACAAAATCAAAACCGAGACCTGTCCCATAAATCCACCGATTCGAGAATCTACTATTTGTTAATTCTGGCTGTGGCTGGTTTACATACGCGAAATCAAAAAATACGGTCGGATAAATGGCTATGGGTACTTTATTGAATTGCTTATATGGTATAAATCGAAGGGGGATTATTTTGTTTATTAGCTGAAATTTAAACGTGTTTTTGGATAACAAATAATGGGTTCCATTAATTACATTTAACTCATA
>CAJCBY010000460.1 GCA_903960725.1 uncultured Cytophagaceae bacterium
CACCTTTTGACTTTAAAAATTCAATTTCATCTTCTCTTGATAATTGCAAGTCGCGGATTGGCGTGATCACCTCGCACTCGGGTGCAAGGATTCTGAACACGACATCGAAACGAACTTGGTCGTTGCCAGCGCCTGTACTTCCGTGCGCGATGGCTTTGGCACCTAATTTGGCCGCATATTTAGCGACTGCCGTAGCTTGAAAAACACGCTCAGCTGATACAGATAGGGGATAGGTGTTGTTTTTTAATACATTGCCAAAAACCAAGTATTTCAAACAATCCTGGTAGTATTCCTCCACCACGTCCAGTGTCACGTGGGAAGTCACGCCTAATGAGTAGGCCTTCTCCTCGATCGTTTTCAGTTCTGCCGGAGAAAATCCACCCGTGTCCACCAGGGCCGAATGCACTTCCATGCCGCGCTCTTCCGTTAGATATTTCACACAAAAGGAGGTATCTAAACCACCACTAAACGCTAGAATAACTTTAGGCTTGCTCATAAATGCTCTATTTTGCCTTCTTTTTGAAAGGCATTAATAATTTTTCTTTAAACTTCTTTAGACGGGTAAAATCGGTGATATTCTTCAAAAATAACCATTTTTCGTCTTTCTCTTCCGGCGATTTTTTGTCCGGATTCTCTGGGTCATAAATCATCCCTGTGCACAAACAGATTTTACGCTCCGTACGCGTTAGGATGTCAAAATTCACACAAGACTCACATCCCTTCCAGAAATTATCATCTACGGGTAACTCCGCAAAAGTCGTAGGCTCATAGCCTAAGTCAGAGTTAATCTTCATGACCGCTAGTGAGGTCGTGATACCGATGATTTTTGCGTCCGGAAAACGTTCACGTGATAATTGAAAGGCACGTTCCTTTACGGCTTTGGCCACTCCATATTGTCTATAACTTGGCTTAACGATCAATCCAGAGTTTGCGACAAACTTCCCATGTTGCCAAGTTTCTACATAGCAAAAGCCCACAAAAGAGCCGTCTACGTCATCTGTAGCAATGATGGCCTTTCCTTCGGACATCTTTTCTTTCAGGTATTCAGGGGTACGTTTGGCAATTCCGGTTCCACGTGCTTTGGCTGATTCAGCCATCTCGTTGCAGATGGATTGGGCTAGGTCGAAATGTTGTTCGCTAGCCACTTGAACGGTATATTTATTCATGAAGGGACGAAAATTAAAGAATGATACAAATTACACACACACACCTTCAGGGTATCAGACCCGAAAGATGAATCGTCTCCTTCGTCGGAGCATAGATGCGAGGTAATAATTTGAATTAATAAAGGTCATTCCTTAGTTTTGTCAAAAGCAAAGCCAACTGTTGTTGACATTTAAGGGTCGAATTTCGGTAAATCTTCGTTTAAATCCCAATTATCAACAAATTATTTAATGGAAGCCTCCACGCCCCTCACCGCCGAAACCCTAGTTTACGCCTATGCGTCAGGGATGTTTCCCATGGCGGAGGAGACCGGAGAGATCTTTTGGTATAGTCCAGACCCGCGCGCAATTATTCCGATTCAAAGTTATCAGCCTGCTAAATCCCTCAAGCCCATCATCAATCAAAACCGCTTTGAAATTCGCGTAGACACCTGTTTCGAACAAGTCATGCGCAATTGCGCCTTGCCTCGAGCCACGGAAGACGAAACCTGGATTTCAGAGGAATTAATCGCTGCCTACACGGAATTACATCGCATGGGCTTAGCCCACTCGGTGGAGGCTTGGCAAGAAGATAAACTAGTAGGAGGCCTGTACGGTGTCTCCTTAGGAGCTGCCTTTTTTGGCGAATCCATGTTTTCCCTAGTCTCTAATTCCTCCAAAGTAGCCTTCCATTATTTGATCCAAATCTTGCGCGAACAAAAATACCAACTCCTCGACTCTCAGTTCATGAACGACAACGTCTTGCGCTACGGAGCCATTGATATCCCACGATCAGCCTACCTAAGAAGACTAGCCAAAGCCCTAAAAAGCACCTGCGACTTTCAAAAACCCGCAATTTAAACTAAATTGCGGCATGTCTAAGCCCATTCTAGTCATCAAATTCGGTTCGTCCTCCATCACCCACAAGAACGGGGAGGTGAACGAGCAGACTTTGGAGAAAATAGCAGAACAAGTTTCCAGCCTCACAAAAGACTACCACATCGTCCTCGTCTCCTCCGGAGCCGTGGCCGCAGGAAAGGCATTTTTAACGAATTACAAAGGCACCCTTTCCGAACGAAAAGCCGCCGCCGCGATCGGAAACCCCATCTTAATCGCAAAATACAACCACTACTTCTCGAAATACGGCATCGCCATCGCCCAATCGCTTTGCGAACGCCACCACTTTTCCCGCCGCGAATCCTTCCTACAACTGAAGGAAACCTACCAGGAACTTTGGAAAAGCAACGTCATTCCCATCGCAAATGAAAATGACGTCGTCTCAAACACCGAACTAAAATTCTCTGACAACGACGAACTCGCGACCCTAATCGCTACCGGCTTTGGCGCAGAAAAACTTTTAATATCCACCTCCGTGGGCGGCCTCTTAGACGCAAATGGCGAAATCATCCGCCACGTCCCTAAGATCGACGCCTCCACCTTATCCGTCGTTTCCTCCGACACCTCCTCAACAGGTCTTGGCGGAATGATCTCGAAACTCACCTTCACCCGCCTCGCCATGCGCTTAGGCATCAAGGTCGTCATTTTCGGATTAGATAACGCAGGAGGAATCGTGGACGCCCTTCACGAAAAAATAGGCACAGTCTTCGAAGCTGGCAAAGCCAGCCTTACCGCCCGCCAAAAATGGCTCGCCGCCGGCAGCCTCATCACCGGCAAAGTCGTCCTAGACAAAGGCGCCGTCAAAGCCATCAATTCCCGCAAAAGCCTCCTGTCTGTCGGCATCACCGAAATCCTCGGTGATTTCCTAAAAGGCGAGGTCATCGAATTACTAGACTCTTCTAAAACTCCATTTGCGATTGCAAGAGCTAGATGCTCGAAGGCGGAGCTGGAGGGGGCGGGTAAAGGGGTGGAGGTGGCCAACGCGGACGACATCGTATTAATCTAATTTTCAAAGACCAAAGCAAAAAGTTCAAAGTCGGTATCCGCTTCGCGGATTCGTATGTCTAATGTTTTTTTATTCTCAATGCTTTAATTTTCAAAGACCAAAGCAAAAAGTTCAAAGTCGGTATCCGCTTCGCGGATGAACTCGTGAAATATTTTGCATTTTCTTCTAAAACTAAAAATGGGACCTGAGTCCCATTTTTAACCAACTTTGAACTTTTTGCTTTGAACTTTGCTCTTTGCTTAGTTGCGCAAAAGCGCACTAAGCTATAACCACCGCTCTCCCCGCATCCACATCCTGCTCCACCGTCTTGTACTTCACATCTTCTTTGATGCTTCCGTCAATGTATTGAACAGTCACGCGTTGGTTGCGGTCGGCG
>CAJCBY010000461.1 GCA_903960725.1 uncultured Cytophagaceae bacterium
GAGGAAATTGAAACGAATACACATTCCATTGTTCCATTGGCCTTTCCGATTATCGCAGGTGCAGGAACGATGACGACTTTGATTTCCTTAAAATCGCAATTCGAAGAGGAAAATATCATCATTAGTATCTTCATTAATCTCATTTTCATTTATATCGTTTTGCGTTCAAGTGTATGGATAGAGAAGAAACTAGGAAGCGCTGGGACGCAGATTTTGCGGAAGATTTTCGGAGTTATATTGATTGCGATCGCGATTAAGATCTTTAAATCACGTTTGATGTAGATGGCCAAAAAACAAAAATACTATGTGATTTGGGCGGGTCATCAGACCGGAATCTTCGATTCCTGGGCAGAGACCGAAAAGAATATCAAGGGCTTTGCGGGTGCGCAATACAAGTCTTTTGAGTCAAAAGCCGAAGCAGAAAGCGCGTCAAAAAAGAATTATTGGGCGAGTGTTTCACCGGCTTCGAAGACTAAATCACCCCGATTAAACGCGGCTAAATTCATCATTCCGAGTATCTCAGTGGATGCAGCATGTGCCGGAAATCCAGGTGTATTAGAATACCAAGGTGTTAATACAGAAACAAAAGAGGTTTTATTTGCACGCGGCCCCTTTCCAGAGGGGACCGTCAACTTAGGGGAGTTTCTAGCCATTGTTCACGGTTTAGCTTATCTAAAGAAATTAGATTGCCCCTATCCCTTGTATTCAGACTCGAGAACGGCCATTGCTTGGGTTAGAAATCGAGCCATCAAAACCAATTTAGAGCGCAATGCGCGAACAGAAGAGTTGTTCAAAATGGTAGATAATGCCATCGCTTGGTTAAAAAGCAATCACTATTCGACGAAAGTCTTGAAATGGGAAACAGAGGACTGGGGCGAAAATCCGGCAGATTATGGCCGAAAGTAGATCCCTTTTCGAGTTCAAGCAATTCTCTTTATACCACGGAAATCCGGGATTGAAGATCAGTACGGAGGCTTGTCTTTTCGGAGCTTGGGCCTCTTTGAAAGCACGAGGCCATTGCCTAGATATCGGAACCGGTTGTGGTCTATTAGCTTCAATGCTGGCACAAGCTAATCCTACCTGTAGCGTAAAAGCACTAGAAATACACCCGGAAGTGGCGAAAGTTGCCTCGGGAAATTTCCAAAAAGGTCCATTCAAAGGTCGCTTAAAAGTTACCCAAACAGATGTCAGCGAATATAATCCTGACAAAAAATTCGATTTCATCTGCTCCAACCCTCCCTTTTTTACGAATCACCTCGCTTCATCTGATGAGGCAAAGCATATGGCGATTCATGCCGATTATTTAAGTCCGGCTGAATTAGCTACCTCCATTGAACGATTACTAACGAAAGAAGGAGAATTTGCGGTGCTTTATCCAGCTGATGTTTTGGCCCTATTCGAACAATCATTGAATGCAAATGGGTTGTTCATCAATGAAAAAGTGACCATCCATTCGAATCCGTCCAGCCCCGTTTTACGCATAATGGCGAGCGGATCAAGAGAAAAAAGCACAATCAGAGACGGTCGAATAAACATCAAAACCGAACAGGGCGATTACACGCCGGAATTCATCGAATTATTAAGACCCTATTATATCATCTTTCCTTCATAATTATTTTGTATTTTTGCTCGTATGTTACAGCTATCCATCGTAGTACCTCTTTATAACGAAGCCGAATCGCTTCCAGAACTATGTTCTTGGATCGATCGAGTGATGAAAGAAAATGCGTTTTCTTACGAGATGATCTTCGTAAATGATGGAAGCAACGATAATTCTTGGGAGGTTTTAAAGCAATTATCGACCCAATACAACTCGATTTTAGCGATCTCCTTTGCCCGTAATTATGGTAAATCAGCTGCCCTTCACGAAGGATTTAGCAAAGCTTCTGGCCAAGTTGTGATCACGATGGATGCTGATTTACAGGATTCACCGGATGAAATCCCAGAATTATATCGATTGATTACAGAGGAAAATTACGATCTGATTTCAGGCTGGAAACAGAAGCGATTTGACCCTATTTCGAAGACTATTCCCACAAAATTATACAATGCAGCCACTCGAAAATTGTCTGGCGTTCATTTACACGACTTCAATTGCGGCTTAAAAGCGTATAAAATCGAAGTAGTGAAAACCTTGCGTTTGTATGGCGAAATGCACCGCTACATTCCTGTTCAAGCGAAATGGAATGGATTTACAAAGATTGGCGAGAAAGTAGTTCAACACCAGGCACGTAAATATGGAGTTACTAAATTTGGTTTAGAGCGATTCCTGTATGGTTTCTTGGATCTATTATCCATTTCATTTGTGCAGATTTTCGGGAAACGTCCGATGCACTTGTTTGGAAGCCTTGGTATCCTGTCCTTTTTGACTGGAACTGGTTTAACGACCTGGTTAATCGGCGAGAAGTTATATAACATCGCCTACAATTTAAAGTACCGTAACGTCACAGATAACCCGCTTTTCTTTTTAGCACTTGTCGCCATCATATTAGGCGTGCAACTCTTTTTAGCTGGATTTATCGGTGAGTTATTAATTACGAACTCAGATAAGACGACGAATTATCAAATCAAGGAAGAAATATCCTAATTATGCCAA
>CAJCBY010000462.1 GCA_903960725.1 uncultured Cytophagaceae bacterium
GAATACAAAGACCAATGCATCGAAGTGGTGGGAATGCTCCAAAAAGAGGTAGCTGTTCGCCTAGCAGCGAAACCTGGCAATAAAGACTATGGCATTCTGAGTGTTTTATTACAGGCTTTCTACGACATTGAATACTTGTTCAGTTTAGGGCCCGAGGTATTCACTCCCCCACCCAAAGTCAACTCTGGCGTCATTCGCCTTGTTCGTAACTGGGACAAAAAACTCGAGTGTGACCCAGCTAAATTTAAGTCTCTAGTTAAAATGGCCTTCAACCAACGTCGCAAGACTTTGCGTAATGCCCTCAGAGCCTTGCAATTACCTGAACATCCTTTACTGAGTAAACGTGCTGAACAACTAGGCGTAGCCGAGTTCACCGAGTTAACGATTTTATGGAAAGATAATGGTTACCAGGGCGCTTAATCGATCTAATTTTCGTAATTTGCGCTGTTAAATTTTAAATCACCTCAAAACATGGAAGTAGTCAACCCACAACACCTTCCGTTTGAACTAACGAAAGAGTTCATAGAGGACATCCGTTTGATGATCGAAAATCAGGCGAATGAGGAGATTTTATTGAAGCTAGATGAATTATTTCCAGCTGATATTACCAGTATTTTAATTGAATTGACCACAGAAGAGGCGAAATACCTAGTTCTGTTAATCGATACTAAACTAGCGGCTGAAATCATTTCTACCCTAGATGCAGATGACCGCAAAAAATTCTTAAAGAATTTTACTTCCAAGGAAATCGCCCAATATATCAACGTCATTGATTCCGATGATGCGGTAGATATTCTAAATGAGCAACCGGTTAAAGTACGTGAGGAAGTAATCGCGCTTTTAAAAGACCGCGAGCAAGCTCGTTTCATCATTGACTTAATGCATTACGACGAAGATTGCGCAGGTGGTTTAATGCAGAAAGAGTTAATCAAGATTAATATTTCCCAAACCGTAACCGAATGTGTGGAGGAAATCCGCAAGCAGGCAGAGGATGTGGAAAAAGTATATTCCGTTTACGTTATCGATGACGACGGACTTTTATTAGGTACGGTTTCTTTAAAGAAAATCATCTTAGCGAAGCGCGGTTCTAAAATCGCTGACGTTTACGATGCGGATGAAATTGTTTCGGTTCAGACCTACGCCTCAGGCGAAGAGGTAGCCGATTTAATGCAGAAATACGACTTAGAAGCGATTCCAGTTGTCAATATCCAAGGGCGTTTATTAGGCCGAATCACCATCGATGACGTGGTCGATTTCATCACAGAATCAGCACAAGAAGATATTCAGGTCATGGCCGGTATCTCGGAAGACGTAGAGGAAGATGACTCCGTTTGGTTATTAGTGCGTTCTCGTCTACCCTGGTTGATTGGTGGTATGGTAGGTAGCTTTTTGGCTGCTAAAATCATCGATCGATTCGACGATACGATCTCTCTTTTACCTGCCATTTCGGCCTTCATTCCATTGATTGGTTCGACTGGCGGAAACGTAGGCATTCAGTCCTCCTCGCTAATCGTACAGTCATTAGCCGATAAAAGCGGTTTAGATACGACCTTGTGGAAACGTCTACAGAAAGTGCTCATTGTGGCACTCATTAACGCATTGATCGCGGCGATATTCGCTTTCGGATGTTCTTTATTAGTCGATTCAGGCCAAATCATGTTATCCATGACGGTTTCCATCTCGCTTTTCGCGGTGGTTATGCTGGCTAGTCTAATGGGCACTATAACCCCATTAGTGTTGAATCATTTAAAGATCAATCCAGCGGTAGCAAGTGGCCCTTTCATCACCACGACGAACGACATCTTAGGCTATGGAGTCTATTTCTTGATCGTTTACCTACTCTTGTAAATATGATTGCCGTTATTCAACGCGTTAGTCAAGCCACCTTGCATATCGATAGTGCATTGCAGGCCTCCATTCAACAGGGCTTTGTGGTACTTCTAGGCATTCACGTGGATGACACGACGGAGGATGTGGCTTATTTAGCAGGGAAAATAGCCGGATTACGTATATTCTCTGATGAGGAGGGCAAAATGAATCTAGATTTACAGGCCATCAACGGCGAACTTTTATTAGTCAGCCAGTTTACCCTTTATGCGGCGACTCGAAAGGGAAATAGGCCTAGTTTTTTGGAAGCGGCCAGACCAGAACAGGCGATTCCTCTCTATGAATTGATGATCTCAACTTTATCAGTTAAACTTGGTAAAAAGATACAAACCGGCATTTTCGGTGCCGATATGCAAATTAATCTGACGAATGATGGACCAGTCACCCTTATCATCGATTCTAAAAACCCCTAATTATGACGATTTCAAACGCACAACAACAAGTAGATGAATGGATTAAGACCGTAGGTGTTCGCTATTTCAACGAATTAACCAATATGGCCATGCTAACGGAAGAGGTGGGCGAAGTCGCGCGTATCATCGCACGTCGGTATGGGGAACAATCGGAGAAAGAATCGGATAAGAATAAGGACTTAGGAGATGAAATGGCAGATGTCCTTTTCGTGCTAATTTGTCTTGCTAACCAAACAGGCGTTAACCTAGAAGAGGCTCTGAAACAGAACCTCTTAAAGAAGACGGAACGCGATGCAGACCGTCACAAGAATAACCCCAAATTAGCTTAACGAACGGGAATCTGACTTGATTCAATTTTCTTCGCTATCCCTTTACCCTCTTCTTTAGATGGAGTGTAAGGCTTCAAAATCGTTATTTGTTCTAGTACGGGATTCATTTGTTGAATGGATGGATGCCGAACATCAAATTCTGCCTCGCCAGACACTTTAGTGAATTCCTCTACGGAAATATTTTGGCGTTTATTTCGGAACGAAACTACGTGAGTCAGTGTGCTATCTCCAGCTAATTTACCTCCCTCCCAAGAAACTACCGAGCCACCGTGTGCCCAGCCAAATCCAGAAATGGTAAAGTTTTTCGCATTAATCTTTTCCACCTCTTGCAAGGTTAAGCCTAAATACAAACCCGAGCTAGTCTTCCACGCTGAACTTTCCCCTTGAATACTCACGTCTGAAATTTTCCCCTCGTGAAAGAATACATTCGCTTGCTTAGGCGTACCTGGATATATGATCGCTCCTTTTAGGGTATCATCACCTAAAACGATAGAGGTGTCTAAAATGACTGATTTAGCTCCGTATTTTGAAACTAAACCTTTGGCATCTTTACAATGCAGGACTTCATTTAAGCTCTCTGAAGGAATACTGATGTCTGAATTAGAGCTACAAGAGACTAATACCGCAAGCGCAAAAAGGAGATGGATATTTTTCATGGTTACAGAATTATACTTA
>CAJCBY010000463.1 GCA_903960725.1 uncultured Cytophagaceae bacterium
AAGGCCGCGCGTTATTTTTTTAACACGCTTTTTATATCCGACGAAAGAAGTAAATAGACTATCGGCTGTGAATTTTGAATTTAGGTTGAATTCACCTTGAAAGTTCGTTCTTGCCCCTTGACTTACTCCGACTAAACCGACCGATGCAAATGGAATAGGATCTCCATTGTTTGCATCTGTCACTCGACCTTTAATCACAAATTGACCAAAAATGGAAGAAACTGAAAAACAATACAAAAAAACCAGCAAAATGCTGAATTTCAATTTCATGGGTGGGGTTTTATATGCAAACGTTACAAAAATAACATGCTAATCGATTAATCAACTACGCCTAGACTCAATTCTAACTTTTATCCAAGAAGTTGATAAATTTCTCCAATGCACGTGCTCGGTGCGCGATTTGATTCTTCTCTAAAAGCGTCATTTCCGCAAAAGTACGAGCTTCATTTTCAGGCTGAAAAACCGGGTCATAACCAAAACCTTGCGATCCTCTAGGAGCCTCCACAATGGTTCCTTGAATTTCCCCTTCAAAGGAATGGTAGCTCGTCCCATTGAAATAGGTTAAGACTGTAACAAATCGCGCTTGGCGATTAGAGAATCCTCGCAAATTTTGAAGTAGCAACGAAACGTTCGCTTGGTCATTTTTAGGCTCACCGGCATAGCGGGCGGAATAGACGCCAGGAGCCCCTTGTAGTGCTTCCACCTCGAGTCCTGAATCATCAGCTAAACAAGAAACTTGGAATTTATCGGCGATATAACGCGCTTTTTGAAGCGAATTCTCCGTGAGTGTGTTGCCCGTTTCAGGAATCTCTTCCGTAAGTGCCAGCGAACTCAAATCACGCACAGAAAAATGATCCTGTAGCAAGGCGCTAAGTTCGTCTACTTTATGCTTGTTTTGGGTAGCTAAATAAAGAATTGGACGCATTATTATTGAGCAGAAACAATCTCTATCTCAAAATAAAGGGGAGAGTAGCCGGGTATGGTACTGTTTCCATTAGTTCCGTAACCGATGGTATACGGCAAAATGGCTTTCGCCTTTTCTCCCACTTTCATTTTCAGAACGGCTTCTTCAAAGCCAGAGATTAACTGACCTGAACCGGTTAAAAACGTAAGCGTTCCTGCTCCAAATTTGGAATCATAAATTACCTTATTCGTTGCATCGGTTTGAATATAACCATAACCTAAACGACCGAGGTAATTTAATTTAACTGACTGACCTTGCGCTACTGCGGCACCAGTGGGATTTTCAAGTGTCTTTTGAAAAAGTAATCCCGTGGTAGTTTTCTCCGGGTTTGTTAAACCATAAGCCGTTTGCATCGAGGTAATTTGGTCAGCCTGATTTTTAATGGAAATAACCTCCACATCAGCTCTAATGACAGCATAGGCAGGTACATTACCGAAGGAATTACCTCCAAATGCAAGGGAGGACGGCAATAAAAAAGTAGCCTTATCCCCTGCCTTCAGCATGGAAACTGGGAGAGTAAAAATACTTTGTGATATGCCAAAAACAATCGATTTAGTTTGATTAGCCGATCTAGAGGTAGAATCAACTAAACCGCCACTTAATAAAGATAGTTTGTAATGTATCGTTACTAAGTCAGCCACTACTGGCTTAGGAGTGGTAGCAGTAGATACGATGGAATAATACATTCCATCTGCCGTTTTTTGAAAATTTAGTCCTTGTTGTTTTAGGTAATTTTGAATTTCAACTTCATTATTAGCTGCCTGCTCATCGAGAGGATTCTCTACGGAACAATTCGTTAACCCAAAAACAAAAGCGAAAAATAAAACTAGATATTTCCACATAACTCTATTGAATTTTAGCTACATAAATCTCAAAACTAAGCGGAGTATAGCCAGGAATTGTGCTATTCCCTTTCACTCCATAGCCTAAGGCAGACGGAAAAACAATGACTGCTTTTTCGCCTAAACGCATCTTCTCGATACCCATTTGAAAACCGGGAACGGTTTGCGTGCCTCCTATCGTTACGCTTAGGCTATCTGTTCTTGACATATTGCCATCAAAAGCCCTCGAACTTAGGAACCGGCCTGTATATTTAATCTTTACCACTTTACCTTGCGCAGGAATATCACCTGTACCCGCCTGTAGACGAATGAAGCGCAAACCATCTGTTTGTGCCTCTGTTACAACATAGTTATTACGCGCAATAAATTCGCGGATTTGATCTTCTTGAGTGCGTACCACGTAGGATTTAATTCGCACTTTCAGGGGAGTGTACGCAGGTAAGTCAGGGAATGCTTGAGCAGTACCTGGGATGACCATGGTAGCTTGCTCACCCTCTCGTAAAACGGTCATTAAGGTGGCGAATACTGGATTAGCCCCTCCATAACGGAAAAAATAAGGAGAATCAGTCGCCCGATTTGTACTATCTAGTACCTTACCTGTCGCCAGATTAGAAAACTCATAATGTACATAAAGCGAGTCAGCTTTGGACGCTAATTCTCCCGATGGATTCGATTTAGTAACAAAATAATAGCTTCCATCCGATAGAGCGGCTGGCGTTTGACTCTGGCTAGCAAAGTAAGCTAAAATCTGTTTTTTGTTTTCCTCCGCCTTTAAATCATCCTCTAATGCAATATCAGAAAGACAAGAAAAAGTAAAAAGGGCAATAAATAAGAATCCGAAAATTTTCATTCAATTATTTCTTAGACAATACTTCTAATTCAAACACTAAAATAGCGTTTGAAGGGATACGAGGAGCAGCTCCTTGGGCACCATAGCCTAACGCTGATGGAATCACAAAAGTACCTTTACCTCCTTTTTTCAATAACATGATTGCTTCGTTAAAGCCAGGAACTAGTTGACCTACTGGAGGCAAAGCCACTGCAGTACCTTTATCAAATTCCTTGCCATCTAAAAAAGTTCCCACGTAGCTAACTTCCCAAGACTCACCCATTTGAGGAGCTTCACCAGCACCTGGGTTCGAAATTGAAACGTAAAGACCAGTCGAAGTTTTAGTGAATTTCTTTCCAGAACCAGCTACATAGGCGTCGATTAATTTCGCGTCTTTACCCATTTGTTCAGCTGATAATTTCGACATCTCTTTTTCGAAATCTGCGCGAGATTGAGATTTCTTAATTTTTACGATGAAACGAACATCTGTTCCACGCTTCAAGAACGGAGGAATAGGTTGACTAGCGTCTTTGAATAAACTATCTACTGGAACGAAGATGGTTGCGCTATCTCCAACAGATAATAAACGAAGGCCATTTTCAAATGAACCCTTGAACGCGCCTGCAGCAGGAGCTGGAGGAACTAAATCTTGTAAAGGTTTTCCTTCTTTACGTGAATCTTTGATGGTAGAATCGGCATCGTTTTTGATCACTAAATCAAACGTAATGATATCTCCCTCTTTCAATTTAGGGGCGCTGCCATCGTGTTCGTGTTTTTGGATTTTAACTCCGTCTACTACTTCGACATTGTTACACGAAGCTAGTGCCATTGCCGCTAAAATGATTACTCCAAGTTGTTTACGCATGATATAAGTTTTATAGATTTTTAACTCGATTTATTTCAGAAAGATACAAAGGTAACACTTCCATTAGTTTTTTCTTTGCATCTGCTAAACTTCCGCCAGAAAAACGTCCGCCGGATGCATTTTTATGTCCCCCTCCTTCGAAATAAGTGGAGGCAAATTTATTGACAGCGAAGGGTTCTATAGATCTAAAAGACAGCTTTACGCCATCTGGACGCTCAATCATTAGAATCGACCAAACGCACCCTGCAATCTGTAAACCATAATTTACAATGCCCTCTGTATCACCTGCCTGGGAATTAAATTTTGTTAAATCCTCTGCTGTAATCCATAGGAAAGCGAGATGGTATTCGGGTAAGTAGTCCATTCTTTGGCCCAAAACATGACCAATAAACTTCAAGCGATCGATACTAGACGAATCAAAAACTTTTCGGTGAACCTCATTCGTATTTACGCCTAATTGAATCAGCGAAGCCACGATGGTGTGCACATGTGCCGTTGTATTTGGATGTCGAAAAGAGCCTGTATCAGTCATAATACCTGAATACAAGCAAGAACCGATCTGCGTATCGAGTAAATCCTCGTCTCCCCATTCCCGGATTAAATCATAGATCAATTCACAGGTAGAGGCCGCAATCGTTCGGTGATAATAATAATCGCCAAAGTCCTCCGGATCCAGATGGTGATCAATCACCACCTTCTTAGCCCGCGACTTACGTACGATCGGAGCCATATTGTGAAGCCTTTGAATGCCTGAAAAATCCAAACAGAAAATAAAATCAGCTTCTTCTACAAGCGCATCAATTTGCACCTTGTGAAGCAACTCATCATAGGCCAGAATGTCGGCTGCATTAGGCATCCATTGTAGGTTAGCCGCCACTGCTGAAGGTACCGCCACCGATGCCTGAATACCTTTTTTTGCCAAATACCCTTGAAAAGCAAGTGTAGAACCAATCGCATCCGAATCCGGATTATAATGGGCGGTAATCACGACTTTTGTGCCGGGAATTAGTTGGGCTTTTAACTCAGAAATAGAGGTCATACGTGGGGCTTGCCGGAAATAAATTTGGGCGAACGCAAAGTTAGAGATAAATTTGTAGAAAATTATACCAATGTCGACAAACAGAACATTTACAATGATCAAGCCAGATGCAGTTGCAGACGGCAATACTGGTCCTATCATTCAACAAATTGAAAAAGCAGGATTTAAAATTCTTGCGATGACAAAATTAAAAATGACCCCTGAACAAGCGGGTCAATTTTACGCGGTTCACAGCGCGCGTCCTTTTTACCAAAGCCTATGTGATTATATGTCGCAAAGCGAAATCATCCCGA
>CAJCBY010000464.1 GCA_903960725.1 uncultured Cytophagaceae bacterium
ATTTGAATTCAGTTACTTTCTCTACTCCTAACCTTTCCTTCGATCCTGCTGCGGTTCTCGAAGACTATCGCTTGGCTGCTATTAGCCGCGCTTGTAGTCTTTTAGTGCGTAAAGAAGTATTTTCGGGGCGAGCGAAATTCGGAATTTATGGGGATGGAAAAGAAGTATGCCAAATCGCTTTAGCGCGCTCCATGCGCCCAGGGGACTATATCTCCGGTTATTATAGAGACCAATCCATCGGTGCTGCCATCGGGGATTTGACTTGGCCTCAGTATTTTGCTCAGTTATACGGACATCCAGATATTCAGTTTGACCCACACTCAGGAGGACGGCAAATGAATAACCACCACGCAACCCGGTGGTTAGATGAAAACGGTAAATGGCTTGATCAAACCTCTCGCTATAATACGGTAGCAGGTATTTCGTCCACAGCCGGGCAAATACCACGTGCTTTAGGCATCGCCTATGCGTCCAAAATGTACCGTGAACGACCGGATTTAAAAGATCATGAGTCGCTTTTCTCAAAACAGGGTCAAGAGGTTTGTTTCACGACCATCGGTGATGCGTCTACCTCTGAAGGCATGTTTCTCGAGTGTATTAACGCGGCCGGGGTTTTGCAGATTCCGATTGTCTTTTCAGTCTGGGATGATGGTTATGGCATCTCCGTTCCCATTGAATTTCAAACGACAAAATCATCCATTTCAAAGGCTCTAGCGGGTTATCAACGCACAGAGCAGGAGAAAGGATTAGAAATAATTCAAGTAAAAGCCTGGGATTATCCAGGTTTAATTGCGGCTTATCAAAAGGCGGCCGAGTTAGCGCGCAAAGACTTTGTTCCGTGCCTGGTTCACGTCATCGAATGCACGCAACCACAAGGTCATTCCGCCTCAGGATCACATGAACGATACAAGTCGGCAGAGCGCTTGGCTTGGGAGCAGGAGGTTGATTGTAATGTGTTGTTCCGCGAATGGATCCTGAGCCAGCACATTGCCTCAGAATCGGATTTAGACGCGATTGATGAGCAGGCAGTGGTCTTAGCTAGAACCTACCAAAAGGAAGCTTTTGCGGCTTATATGGCCTCTATTGAGGTGGATAAAAAGGGTTTCTTGCGCATTGCAAAGAACCTCTTAGAATCCACGAATGAACCTAGTTTATTACAGCCAATCATCGACGAATTGAACGCGCTGCCTTATCCTATATTTAGTGATTTAGTACGGGCTGGTCGCAAGACTTTGCGTGCCTTTCGTTTCTACCAGGGGCCTGCGGTTAAATTACTGCGTAAGTGGTTAGATGACCTCAAAAAATTGAATAGAAGACGCTTTAGTTCACATCAAACGAGTGAGTCAGACGATTCCCCGCTTTTGAATACTGGGGTTAAGCCGACCTATGAAAAGGACGCCGATTTAGTCGATGGAAGAGAGATTCTGAATAAGGCATTTTCGCTGTTTTTGGAAGATCCGCGCGTCTTTATCCTAGGAGAGGATGTGGGAAAAATAGGGGATGTGAATCAAACTTTAGCCGGCTTGCAGGATAAATTCGGTCCATTGAAAGTAACTGATACGGGTATTCGGGAAGTGAGTATTGTGGGCCAAGGAATTGGTGCTTCCATGCGCGGATTGAAACCTATTGTCGAAATTCAATATTTGGATTACATATTTTACCCATTCCCGGTGTTATCGGACGATTGGGCTTGTTTGCATTACCGGACAGCTGGAGGTCAAAAAGCCCCGATGATTCTTCGTACGAGGGGACATCGCTTGGAGGGAATTTGGCATTCTGGAAGCCCTATGGCCGTTTTAATTAATGGATTACGTGGGGTGCATTTCTGTGTTCCTCGAAATATGACACAGGCGGCCGGGATGTACAATACTTTGTTGAAAGGGGATGATCCAGGTATTGTGATTGAATGTTTGAATGGATATCGCCAAAAAGAGCCTATGCCGTCTAATTTAGCCGAAATCGCGGTGCCACTAGGCATTCCGGAGATTTTGCGCGAAGGTACTGACATTACTATAGTGACCTATGGTTCGATGTGCAGGATCGTGCTAGATGCGGCGGAGACTTTAGCTGGATTAGGTATTTCGGTAGAAGTAATTGACGTTCAAACTTTATTGCCTTTTGATCGTCACCACAGTATTTTAGCGTCTATTCAAAAGACACACCGAGTGATCTTCGCCGATGAAGATATGCCAGGTGGCGCATCTGCTTACATGATGCAGGAAGTCCTGGATAAGCAAGGTGCTTTTACGTGGTTAGAAAGTCCGGCGGTTTGTATCGCGGCGACGGCTCACAGACCAGCTTACAGCTCGGATGGGGACTATTTCTCTAAACCGAATGTGGAAAATGTGGTAGATGCCGTGTATGAAATCATGAGAGAATCCGATCCGTCGACCTATCCAGCAATCTACTTTTAAGATGAAGCCCTATTTTCAGTCGATATGGAAGGGAGTTCAGAGCATTCGCAAAGGGATGGCTCTCACGTGGAAGCATGCTTGGGCCGCGCGCAACCAGCGAAGTGTTCATAATATCCAAGATCCTGATTATTTTAATCAAAAGGCTGGAATTGTCACTTTGCAATATCCGCAACAACAAATACCCACTCCCGTTAACGGACGCTATCAATTACACAACGAGATGGACGATTGCATCGTCTGCGATAAATGTGTGAAAGTATGTCCGGTGGATTGCATCGAAATAGATCCAATCAAAGCAACCGGTTTAGTAGGAACCGCTTCGGACGGTTCTCCTATTCGTTTGTACGCCGCGAAATTCGATATTGATATGTCCAAATGCTGCTTCTGTGGCCTTTGTACGACGGTTTGTCCGACGGAATGTTTGACGATGACCTCGGAATATGATTTCTCGGTTTTCGATGTGAAAGAACACAACTTTGAATTCGCGAATTTAACGCCAGAGCAGGCTGCTGAAAAACGCGCGCTGTACGAGCAATTTGTAGCTGAGAAAGAGGCGTTAAAAGAAGCAGCGAAAACTTCGGAAC
>CAJCBY010000465.1 GCA_903960725.1 uncultured Cytophagaceae bacterium
ACCAACGAGTAAAAACGATGGAAGCAACTAAAAAAAATGATCAATTAATTAATGTGCTTTCGGTAGCTATTCCGGTAGCAGTAGCTGTTTTGATCGGGATTCAAACGAAAATTAACTTAGGTCAATGGACTAAAGTATTGCCTCACGTGATTGGCTTACTGAATTCGACGACTGCGCTAAGCTTAGTGATTGGTCTAATCGGAGTGAAAAGTGGAAACATCGGCTTGCACCGTAAAGCGATGGGGGCCGCCTTTCTACAAGGTTCCCTATTCTTAGTGCTGTATATTCTATACCATATTTCGAATCCATCCACTCCGTTTGGGGGCGAAGGTTGGATCCGTCCCCTGTATTATTTCTTATTGATCTCGCACATCGTGCTTTCGATCGGTGTGGTTCGCTTGGTTTTGAAAGCTATTTATTATGCGGTAACAGATAATATTCCAGCGCACAAAGCCATTGTGAAATGGGCCTACCCTATTTGGTTATACGTTTCGGTTTCAGGTGTCATTGTGTACCTTATGATTTCCCCTTATTATGTATAAGAAGTTTTTCATCTTGGTGGCTTTAGTTCTTTTAACCCAAATCGATGCGGTGGCGCAGTGTGCGATGTGCCGTACGACGGTGGAAAGTACTATATCAAATGGCCGCAGCAATATTGCGACGGGCTTGAATACAGGAATTTTGTATTTATTATCAGCGCCCTATTTAATCGTAGCAGCGATTGCTTTTTTATGGTTTCGCCAAAGCAAACAAGAGCAGCAAGCTCGCCTAGCTAAATTACAGCTGCGTAAAAAAGTGTCTCAGCTTTTCAGCAACAACGCTTAATTAATCCCAGATAGGATATTGTGTTAATTTGATCGCCTCCCCGAAGAAGATTTGGGTAGACTTTTCGAAGGAATCCGTATAATCCGACACATAGAATTGACGACTGGATTCCTTGCCGGTGTGCAACATATCCTCCATCGTTAAAATTCGTTTGATTTCCTCCGCAACGATAATGGACGTGTCAATTACCGGAATACTTCCCTGGTAATAGGCATCAATTTGTGGTTTGATGAGCGGATAGTGGGTACAGCCTAAGATTAAGCCCTCTATTCCATTCAAGGCAGGTTGCGCCAGGTATTCTTTGATAATTTGTTCTGAAATCGAATTCGAGAAGAAGCCTTCTTCGATCATGGGAGCTAATAAAGGGGTGGCCAAAGATTTTACCTGAATATTCTTTCCCAGCGCCTCCGCCTTGTTTGCATAGATCCCCGAGTTCACCGTTTGCTTTGTCCCGATTAAGCCGAGCGTTTTGTTCTCCCAGTTTTGGTCCAAATACGCAATTACCGGGTCAATCACATTCACGACTTTGGCCTTCGTACCCACATAAGCCTTCACTAAATCATAAGCCGCCGCCGAAGCTGAATTGCACGCAATCAAAATAAGCTTACAATTCTTCTCTAATAACAGATTGCAATCGCAGACAACGCCATACGCCATTCGAATCGCCAAGCAATGAACAATGAAACAATCAGGAAAAAGACCAATAAAGCATTGATGGCCTTCGTAGTGATGTTGCGACCCCAGGTTGAGCTAACGGTAGCCACACTGACGTCATTCAC
>CAJCBY010000466.1 GCA_903960725.1 uncultured Cytophagaceae bacterium
CATAATTTCGTTTTATATTTGCCCCCATGAACCGAATATTTGCCCTTTTACTTTTCATCCCGCTTTTTACTCAGGCACAGTTTAAAATCACTGTTTCCCGCACAAAAGACCCCGTTTATTTCCGCGGAACGCTGTTTGATGAGAAGAATTTTTTGGCCAAAGACACGGTGCGCGGCACGCTTTTAACATCGAAAACTCCCATCAAAGGCGGCATCTATTACCTCCAATTCGCCCCATCTAAAGAGCGCATTTACTTCAATATCGAGAACAACGATCAATTCGCTTTGACTTTTTCCGGCCCGGCCTATGTAGCCTCAGCGCACTCCTCAGACCCGAAAAACGAAGTGTTTTTAAACTACCAAAGACTCGAAAAATCCTTTGCAGTTATTGACTCCCTGTACCAGGTAGAAATTGCCCGCGGTCGCAAGTTCAAGTTCGCGGAGAAAGCTGCCTTTTTCCAGTCCAAAACGGCTGCCTTAGTTGCCTTCCGCAAGAAATCACTTTTGTCGCTACCCCCCTCTTCTACGCTTGCGCTCTATTTCAAATCGTTAAATTCGCTGGACGAATCCGTTCCTAGCCGTACGGATTATGCGGCTCGTATGCGCTTTTTCGCGAAGATTCCTTTCAGCGATGGCAAGTTATTGTTCACCCCCGTTTTCCGTTCTTTGCTCGTAGAATACCTCTCCTATTATCCTTTGCAGGCTGATTCCATCCGTGTAGGTGTGGAAAAAGCCATGTCCAAAATCGACTGCGGCGCAAAATCCTATCCCTTCGTTTTCGACTATTTCTCCACCGTGATGAAGAACCGAAACATCGTGGGTAACACAGAGGGCTATGCCTGGTTTTTAACCAAATACGGGGTTGGGAATGTGTGCGGCGCGTTTACCGCCGCGCAGAAAAAAGCCTTTAAAGAAGAAGCCGAAAAATTGAGCGCCTTAAAATCAAACGCAGTCGCCGCAAACATCGTTTTAAAAGACACCGCCGGCGCCACCCAAGACCTGCATAAATTCGCATCAGAGAACGATTACACCCTGTTAATGTTCTACGCACCTACCTGTGATCATTGCCAAAAAGAAGTCCCCGAAATCGACTCCACCGCCTCCGTCATCTCCCGCATCATGAACCTAAAAATAGGCCGCTTCGTGGTCTGCAACGAACCCGGCCTTTCCCGCTCGGTTTGGCTAGATTTCATCACAAAGTACCGCGTAAACACAAACGTCCTCCACGTAGACTTACCCGCTAATTCCCCCATACGCAGCACATACGACGCCTTCACGAATCCCACCTTTTATCTCTTAAACCGCAAAGGCGAAATTGTGGCAAAAAAAATAAGCCCCACCACCCTCCGTAAATACTTTGCTGGGCTACAAGTTGCACGACCTAATGTGCCATAGGGTGCTTTAATGCCACTATTGTGAGGTATTTTGCTCGAAGTACTCAGAGGACTTTTCAGGTATTGACACTTTCTGTCAATACTCTCTTTCGATTATCAATAACCTGATAGGTTTAGGCTGAAAATTCATACATTTGAATTAATCACTATGTGGGGTAGCAAGAGTTTTCACAGTATTAAACCACTTCAATAATGATACGCATAGATAAAATCATCGAAATTGCCCCCTATTATGTTGACTGCCTTTTTAATACGGGAGAATTAAAGCGAATTGAAGTAAAGACTCTGCTTTTAAATCACCAGCATTTAGATGGAATTGATCCATTAAAAGACCATTCAATCTTTGAAAAAGCGCTCATTGGCGAAATGGGAGAACTAAAATGGGAGAAAATCATTTTATCGCCCAAAGACGATTCAGGAAAGCGTTGGGATTACGATATCTCTCCTGAGTTTGCTTATGAAATAGGCAACATTTTGGTTTAAATCCGGCAATTATTTAACCGTAAAATAAATCATTCACAATCATCATTAATCCATTTTTCCTCCTACCTTTATCCCAGTTTTAAACAAACACAAAATGAAAAAAGATGTAATTGTAGGCTAAGCGCCTAATTAATATTCGAATTGAAAAAGCCTGAAATTCAGGCTTTTTTTATGCCCTAAAAACAACAAGCATATTGACAGAAAATGTCAATACCTGAAAAGCCCTCTGAGTATCTCGACGTTTATTTCACACATTATTGCTCATAGGGCCCGCAAACAACATATCTGACTAAATCGCGAAGCGATGACTAAGCCGCAGGCGACTCATTGACTAAACCGAAGGTGACTAAGCGGCTCCGCCGCGACTACGTCCGCAGGACGCCTTCCGCCAGCACCCGATCGTTCGAGAGGCGGGGAACTTTGTTTTGGCCCCCTAATTTACCCTGAGATTTCATATACGAAATAAATGCTCCAGCAGGAAGCGAAGTAAGCACTAAAGGACGTAAGATAGACCCGGTGATCAGGTCGCGGTAATAGATATTTTGCGCGCACATCGAGGCGTCTAACGCCTCTTGAAAAGCAGATAAAGATGACGGAGGCGATGAAAATTCAATAAGCCACTCGTGGTAAGGCAAACCAGACGAAGGGGAAACCTGAGGCGCGACTGTAAACTCAACCACTCGCGTTTCAGGACAAGCGGCAAGGCCGGCAGCAAGCGCTTTCTCGACTTCTTCAGCGATGACATGTTCACCAAAAGCCGAAATAAAGTGCTTTATCCGCCCGGTCACCACAATGCGGTACGGGTTCAAGGAAACAAACTTCACCGTATCGCCAATGGAATAGGACCAAAGGCCAGCGTTCGTCGTTAACAATAGTGCGTAATTTACGTCTAATGAGACTTCCGTAAGGCTTAAGCGGACGGGGTTGGCACCAAAATACGTATCTGTAGGAACAAACTCAAAGAAAATCCCGCCGTCTACATTCAATAATAGCCCTGGTTCGCCCGAAGAGTCGTCAAACGCAATGAACCCTTCCGAAGCGGGATATGTCTCCACCACGTCGATTTCTCGGCCTATTGAGGCCAGTAGTTTTTCGCGGTAGGGTTCGAAATTCACGCCACCGGTCACAAATACCTGGAAATCGGGGAAGAGGTCGCCTATTTTTTGGCCAGATAAGTCCTCTAGACGATCAAAATACATCTGTACCCAGGGCGGAATCCCGGAAATCAATCCCATCCGCTTCGAAATCGTTTCTTGCACGATGGCCTC
>CAJCBY010000467.1 GCA_903960725.1 uncultured Cytophagaceae bacterium
CACCTCAAAATGCGCCAAACTAATGCAGGGGCCTATGTATGCAAGGATGTCTGACGGATTAGACCCTCGATTTTCAATCATGCGTTTAGCTGTTTTTTCAACGATTTTAGCAACTGTCCCTTTCCATCCGGCATGTACCGCCGCACAAACTCGGGTTACCGGATCTGCTAGTAAAATAGGCGTGCAATCTGCAATTCCCACGCCAGCAAAAACGCCGGGCTGTACGGAAACCAGCGCATCAAAACCTGATAGATATCCCGCTCGGCCTGTTACCCAAATTTTATCTCCATGCACCTGGTAGGAGCGGGCTAAATCAGCAGGCAAAATGCCCAGATCTTCGCAAAACAATGCTAGATTTTGTTCAATGATCACAGGTGAATCATCGGTATGAATACCTAGATTTAAGGAGGAATAAGGGGATTCACTTAAGCCGCCATGGCGGGTGCTAACACCCGCCACGAGGCCTGGAATGGATTGAAAAATTCGAGGTCTGACGACTCGATTAGGCGTCATAACTTAACCCATATTGTTTTAATACTTCATCAGGAACGCCATTCCATTGGTTAGGCGTGTTTCCTTTGTAGTCTAAATCGGCAATACCGATTTTAGACGTATAGAAACCCGTAGCCGTCAAATTACGCATCAGCGTGAAGAAAGATTCTCCTTGCGTTAGATGTTTAGGCGTTTTACCTGGGTAGGCGATATCATCCACGATATTAATGCGCTGAGCTGGAGTTAATTCAGTGAACTTTTTCGAGAAGCGTTTATTCGATTCTACATCTAACCACCGTAATCCTCCGCGCATCGGCGTTTTAAATTCTGGTTTATCCTTTACGATGAATTCGATAAAGGCGGTTACCCCTGATTGAGAGGCACTGCCTGATTTCTTATCTGCCGGAATAATGATATCAGATAAAATAGTGATCGTTGCTAATTCGTGTGCGTTCAAGAAAACTTCTGCCTTTAAAGCAGCCTCTTGCTCTGCTTCTTCTTGCGTACGTCCATTAGGTCTTTTGACCGGAACTTTTCCTAATTCTAAATTCTCAATCGCTTTTTCGTCTGGATTGAAAACGGCTAAGCCCAGTGAACTTAAGCCCATATTTTTTAAATAGTCTCTTCTTTTCATCTTACAGGTTGCCTTTTTTACGTTGATCGATAATGTATTCAGACGTGCGTAGGGATAGTGCTAGAATCGTCCAAGTGGCATTTTTATCCCCTTGTGAAACGAATGGTGCTGCATCTGCTACGAATAAATTTTTCACATCGTGTGCTTGGCAGTTTGAGTTCAATACTGACGTGTTCTTGTCATTACCCATACGTGCCGTTCCTACTTCGTGAATGATTCGGCCTGGATCAGCTAAACCGTAGTTGTTGTCTGCACCCGGTTTTTTGCCCAAAGCTTCTCCACCCATCGAGTGAATTATTTCTTCGAATGTGTCCTGCATGTGTTTGGCCTGCTTCACTTCGTAATCACTCCATTTGTAATGGAAACGTAATACCGGGATACCAAATTTGTCCACGACATTCGGATCGATTTCACAGTAGTTATCTTCGCGAGGTACCGGTTCTCCACGACCTGCAAAACCCACATAAGCACCATAGAAACGGCGGTAATCCTCTTTTAAAGTAGCTCCGTATCCACCGGCCGCTTTCTTAATACCATCTCGGTTGAAATTCTCGCGCCCATTTAGGCCCTCGATACCCCAGCCAAAACCATAATTAGGCATTCCCATACCTCCACCGTATTCGATGTGGTATCCGCGTGGGAAGTCTAATTTTGCGTTATCTAACCACCAAGGAGTATACACGTGCATACCACCCACACCATCTTCGTTGTAGCGCTTGCGATCAAAAAGAGATGGAATGATAGCTGAACGAGAGGCTCCCGTAGAGTCATTGATATATTTTCCTACAACTCCACTCGAATTAGCGATGCCATTCGGGAAGCGTGCACTCTTAGAATTCAATAATAAACGAGCCGTTTCTCCAGCTGAGGCAGCTAAAACGACGATTTTGCCTTTAACGGAATATTCCATCATCGTTCCTGTGTGAACATAGGAAACGCCTGTTGCTAAACCTGTAATCGGGTCCGTCATTACCTCACGCGCCATGGCGAAGGGAAGTAAAGTCGTATTACCTGTTTGGACAGCTGGTTTGACTAATACGGAGGAGGAGGAGAAATCGGCGTAAGCGGAACAACCTCGGTTACATTGGCCGCAGTAGAAGCAAGAGCCGCGTTCGTTGTTAATCGGCTTCGTTAACATCGACATACGCGACGGATAGGTCGGGATGCCTAAGGCTTTGTTCGCCTTTTTGATCATTAATTCGTGAAGTCGAGGCTTCGGAGGAGGCAAGAAATAACCGTCTGGGTCATTTCTCAGGCCTTCATTTGTTCCAAAAACCCCAATCATTTTGTCCACCTTATCATAGTAAGGCTTCATATCGTCATATCCGATAGGCCAGTCATCACCTAGACCATCGATACTTTTTCTTTTAAAATCATCTGGACCAAAACGGAGTGAAATACGTCCCCAGTGGTTCGTACGACCACCCACCATCCGGGAGCGGAACCAGTCGAACTTTGTTCCATTTTTTCGAGTGTAGGGTTCTCCCTCAATATCCCAGCCGCCATACGCAGCATCAAAATCCCCAAAATTACGCAGCGAACTGCTAGATCCTCTACGAAGGGATTCGTAAGGCCATTTCATTTGGGTCATATCTTTCGGATCCGCAGGATCAAAAGGCTGTCCAGCCTCTAGAATGCATACTTTAGCTCCAGCTTTTGCCAGCGTGTGTGCGGCCATACCGCCACCCGCACCGGAACCTACGATTACCACATCGAAAACCTCTTGTTGAGATTTAATGTAAATAGAAGAGTTAATCATTTTGTTAATCTGGTTTAGAGAAATCAAAAATAGAAAATTTGGTTTATTTTTGTCATTAATAGAAAAGAAATATTTGGCACGGAAAGCAGACAACGGAGAGGAGCCATTGAAAAAAGGGGAAACTCCTCTTTCAAGGCAGTTTAATCAAATCAAGGCGAAATACCCGGGGGCTATTTTATTGTTCCGGGTGGGTGATTTTTACGAGACCTTTGGCCAAGATGCGGTGAAAGCCTCGAAAATTTTAGGGATTGTGTTGACGCGCCGCAATAATGGCAACGCCGATGCGGAATTAGCTGGTTTCCCACATCATTCCTTGGATACCTATTTGCCTAAATTAGTGCGTGCCGGGGAGCGCGTAGCCATTTGTGATCAATTAGAAGACCCGGCGACAGTGAAGGGAATTGTGAAGCGTGGGGTAACGGAGTTAGTGACGCCTGGGGTTTCGTTTAATGACCAAGTATTAGATAATAAGCGCAATAATTACGTAGCGGCAATTTCTTTAGATGAAAAATCGTCTACCTACGGAATTGCCTTGCTGGATATCTCGACGGGGGAGTTTATGTGTTCACAGGGTCCTTTGGCCTATATTCAGAAGTTAGTCCAAAGTTTCTTGCCGGCAGAGATTTTGTATCCGAAAAAACACCGCAACGCTTTCGTAGATGCGTTTGGAGAGCAATTTCATAGCTTTACGATGGAGGAGTGGATTTTTACCCACGAATTCACGTATCCGCTTTTAACACAACATTTCAAGACCAAAAACCTGAAAGGTTTTGGGATCGAAAATAGTCCTCTAGGCATTATTTCTGCCGGGGTCATTTTACATTATTTAGCGGAAACGGAACACCGTGCTATCGGTCATATTTCTTCGATTCAGCGCATTGAAGAAGACAAATATGTGTGGCTAGATCGCTTTACCATTCGCAATTTAGAATTAATTCATCCCACCCAGGAGGGAGGCGTTCCCTTGATTGCGCTCATCGATCAAACCTTAACGGCGATGGGTGGTCGTCTGCTGCGTAAATGGCTGGTATTGCCGTTGAAGGATTTGAAGACTATCGAGCAGCGCCAAGAGGGAGTGGCGGGTTTACTCGCCTCTTCGAATTTATTAGATCAGGTTTCTGACTTATTGAAGCCAATCGGGGATGTGGAGCGTATGATTTCCAAAGTTGCCGCAGGCCGCATAAACCCACGCGAATTGAATGCCTTGAAGAAGGCATTGCAACAGATTCCAGAGATTAAAACCTTATTATCAGAATCTGCATCACCGAGTCTTTCGGGACTTGCTGCTAGTTTAGATACTTGCGCGGAATTAGTCGAAAAAATTGACAGCATTTTGCGCGAAGATCCGCCCGTATTAATGCACCAAGGCGGAATGATCAAAAGTGGTTATTTAGCTGAACTAGATGAATTGCACGGGCTTTCGACCTCAGGTAAGAACTTTCTAGCAGATATCCAAAAACGGGAAATCGAACGCACTGGAATTACCTCCTTGAAGGTCTCTTATAACAAGGTTTTTGGCTATTATTTAGAAGTAACAAACGCGCACAAAGACCGCGTACCACCCGAGTGGATTCGCAAGCAGACTTTAGTAAATGCGGAGCGTTATATCACGGAGGAATTAAAGATTTACGAGGAAAAGATCCTCAGTGCGGAAGATAAAATTTCGGTCATTGAATTCCGCCTATTCCAAGAATTAGTAGAAACCGCATTAGGGTTTTTAACTCAGATTCAACAGAATGCGCTCGGAATTGCTACGCTCGATGTGTTAGCCTCTTTTGCAACTGTTGCAAAAAAGAACAACTATGTTCGTCCAGAATTGAACGAAACGGAAATAATTGATATCAAAGGTGGCCGCCATCCAGTAATCGAAAAACAGTTGCCAGCTGGCGAAAACTATGTTCCGAACGACATCTATTTAGACGATAAAACGCAACAAATTATGATGATTACTGGTCCCAATATGGCCGGTAAATCGGCTTTATTGCGACAAACGGCTTTGATCGTATTGCTCGCTCAAATGGGATCTTATGTTCCGGCTGAATCTGCGATATTAGGTTTAGTGGATAAAGTTTTCACCCGAGTAGGCGCCTCAGATAATTTGTCCAAAGGCGAATCTACCTTCATGGTGGAGATGACGGAGACAGCAGCGATTTTGAATAATTTATCCTCTCGCTCCCTGGTGTTGTTGGACGAAATCGGTCGTGGAACATCCACGTATGATGGGGTTTCGATGGCTTGGGCGATTGCAGAACACTTGCATAACCATCCTTCTTATAAGGCCAAAACCTTATTTGCCACCCACTACCACGAATTAAACGAATTAACAAAGGACTTCCCGCGCATCCAAAACTTCCACGTTTCGGTAAAAGAAGTAGGGAATAAAATCATCTTCCTTCGTAAATTATTGCCAGGAGGAAGTGCCCACAGTTTTGGTATTCACGTCGCTCAGTTAGCCGGAATGCCTACCTCCCTCGTTTTACGTGCACACGAAATTCTCCAAAACCTGGAGAAAGATCACGTTCTGGAGGATAACATCGATAAGTTAAAAGAGATGCCGAAGGCTAATTACCAGATGAGTCTTTTTGGTGCTGAAATTCCGGAAGGCCTCCAAAAAATCGAGGATCAATTAAAGGAATTGGATGTGAATTCATTGTCGCCGATTGAGGCGCTTCTCAAGCTTAACGAATTAAAGCGATTGCTTTAAAGATCAAAGACCAAAGAGCAAAGCAAAAAGTTGGAATCCCCTGCGGGGATGCATATGTGAAATGTTGTTTTTGTTTTTTAATTCTAAAATTGTGCTACGCAATAATTTTGTGAATTAGAAATCTAAACTAACTCTAATCGCAATAAGAGTAATTTGTTTTATTCATTCGAAAAATATCGCGCAGCGCATTTTTGAATGAATAAAATGAATTAGGCTCATTTTTGAATGAATAAAATTAATTGCGAACATCTAACCCCCAATTCAACTTACTCCTCAGCGTCTGCAAGAAATCATCCCCCGGAATTTTGATCAATTTTGCGGAGAATGGTGCCTTTTTGACTTCGATTTTGAAGTGGCTGTCGATGACTTTAGAACGTGAATCTAATGAGATAAGGAAGTTTTTGCTTCTAGAGCTAACCTCAAAAGTTAACGCGGCTGAACTAGAAACTAGGAGCGGACGCACGTTTAAATTGTGCGGGCTCATGGGAGCAATGATGAAAATATCGGAACTTGGAATGACTAAGGGGCCACCCACGGCAAGTGAATAACCAGTGGATCCGGTGGCAGTGGAAACGATAAGGCCATCAGCCCAATACGAGTTTAAATAATTGCCGTCCACGAATGCTTTGATGGTAATCATGGAGGATGTGTCAGTCTTCATAATGCCCACCTCATTTAGGCCAAAACCTTTGCCATCAAAAAAGTCAATCTCTGATTCAACAGAGACCAAACTTCTGTTTTCGATGCGGTAATTTCCTTGTAAAACGGTATCTAAAGCAGTACTGATTTCTGGGGGTGATAAGGTGGCCAAAAAGCCTAATCGACCCGTATTGATACCTAAAATAGGAATTTCTTTCGCGCCTATTTGTGTTAAGGTTTCCAAAAGTGTTCCGTCGCCACCAATACTCCAGGCCATGTCTGCTGATTCAAGTCCTTTTTCTGTGGAATAGCTAGGCACATCCTCAACGGAAAAGCCGTGTTCCAAAAGATGGTTTTTGAAGAAATCGGAGAGGATGGGTTGGCAGTTTTTGGCACAAATATCCACCCACATTTTCTCCATTAAGGGCTTGGTTTCAGCCGAAAATGTTTTACCGTGAATGGCTAATTGTACACTCATTATAGGTTGATAAAGCGCATTAAATGATCGAAACGATCCTGATCTACTTCTATTTGCTCCCCAAAAACGAAGGCTTTTTCAATGAAAATTCCATGTCTCTCTAAGTTGCTGATGATGCGTCCAAAAGTCTCTGTTTGCACCTGAACAACTACCAGAGGTTCTTGAAAAAACGTGCGAATGACTAAGCCATTTTCCTCTTCAATAATGCGTATGATGGTGCTTAAGCTGTCGCGAGAGGCTTGAAATGGAATGCGAATGATGCCTCCATTTTTATTTTCAACGCCTGAATTTAATAAAATGTTTCCTACCGCGGATTTGGTTAAATAACCTCTAAAAAAACCGTCTGCATTCGTAATCGCGATTACATCCACACCAGTTTCATCTAGCCAAGGTAGGCTAGCTAGGACATCTTCCTCCTCCTCCATGTGGAAGGCTGAAAATTCTTCTTTCAAGTCAGAAAGTGCCTGTTCTGGAGCTAATGCTTGGCTTAAAACTTCGGAGGAAATCAAGCCAAGAAAGGTTTTATTTTCTACCACCGCTAAGGCATTGACCCCTTGGATACGTAACGTCTTCAGTGCTTTTGCCACTGAATCTGTCAAACG
>CAJCBY010000468.1 GCA_903960725.1 uncultured Cytophagaceae bacterium
CAATAAAGCCAATTAACATAATTCCAATACCTAGTAAAAGAATTTTAATGTCTTTGGCACCTAAAGGCATGTTCGATTGACTCATATTAAAATAGGTTAGTATGTTGAATTTTTAAATACGATGAAATTGAGAAAAATGAAGCTACTAGGCTAAAAAGCGTGCAAAAACCAATACACACACCAGCCAATTGAACCTGGTTATTCACTTCAAAAAATAGGCTTGAGATTTCTGGAATGGAGATAGAGAAGTAATAAAAAGCTCCATCCGCCAATAAAAAACCGGTAAGACCACCTAAGAAACCAACAAATAAGGCATTGAGTAAATAGGGTTTAATTATGAAACCATTCGTACTACCTAATAATTGCATCGTTTTTATCAAAATGCGATTTCCGTGAATATGCAACCGAATATTATTGGCTAATTGGATATAGACAAATAAACCTAGAAGGACAATTAAAAGTAATCCGACATAACCCACTGCTTTAATCTTACCTAGCAAAGATCCAATAAATGTATTTGGATAGGTTACTTCATAAACCTCTGGTCTAGATTGAATCTCCGCAACAATCTTTTTAAAAGAGGATTCATCTTTAAACTCATCCTTAACTCCTAAAATAAGGCAGTTTTTAAATGGATTTTCCTCTCCTAAAAGAGCTTGATAATCTTCCTGAGATGTTTTCAAAAATTCAGAGGCTATTTGCGCTTTTGATTTGAATTCTAGTTCAGGCTTTAAATCCTTTTGATTTAGGTAGGGGCGCCCCTTAAAATAGGTAATCGTAGAAGCTAAATCAGCTGTGTTCAACGAATCACTTAAATATACATATACTTTCATTTGGGACTTAATTTCTTCGCCCCACGTTTTAACACTTACAAACAATTGAAAGAATATGGCAAGTATAAAGGCCAAACTCGCCATGGACATTACCAAGGTTAACTGAGTAGATTGAGGTCGACTTTTAGAATATTTCATAGCTATAATTTTTCAATTTCATCTCTTAATTTTGCTGCCTCTTCGTAGTTTTCGTCTTGTAATGCCTTCATCAGCAAAACTTCTAGTTCAGACTTTGATTTAACAATAGTCTGACTACTTGACAATTCATTCTCGTCATCTAATTCATCCTGAAACTCGTCTTCAGGAATACAAATGTCATGTAGTAATTTTTCAGAAATCAGAATTGGAATATTTAAACGAACAGCTAAAGCTATAGAATCTGACGGCCTAGCATCTACTAATATTACGTCTCCTTCTTTAGCTATTTCAATATTCGCATAAAAAATTCCATCCTTAAAATCGGTAATCAGTACTTTCTGAATAACTACATTAGAATGAGATAGTAAATTTACACATAAATCATGCGTAAGAGGCCGACTAGGTTGTATATGCTCTAAGTAAACAGAAATGGATTGAGCTTCTTGGCTACCGATAACAATAGGAAAACGCAAGGCTTGCGAATTATCACCTTCTAATAACAGTATATATGAACTTGCTCCTACGGAACTAGGATTCACTGATAAAATACGTAAAGCAACAAACTCCTTCAAAGGCCTATATTAAAACACAAATGTACCAATTAGACCGCTAATTTTAATGAGATTGAAGCTTTTTTGTTAATCTTGGCAAGATATCATTTACATCGCCTACAATTCCATAGTCTGCATGTTTGAAAAAGGGAGCTTCGGGATCATTATTAATGACAACGACAACACGTGAACCATTTACTCCAGCTAAATGCTGTATAGCTCCTGAAATGCCGCAGGCAATATAGAGATTTGGTGAAATTTTAACGCCGGTCTGTCCAACGTGCTCATGATGAGGCCTCCAATTCAAATCGGAAACAGGTTTAGAACAAGCTGTAGCGGCGCCCAGTGCTTTAGCTAAATCTTCAACTATTGTCCAGTTACCGGGATCTTTTAGACCTCTACCAGCCCCTACCACTAAAGAGGCATCGGGAAGTGGAATCGACCCCGTAATAGGTTTCAATGATTTTATGGTTGATTTACTAGCGCTCCCAGGAGTTAGCGTTGAAGAAGATTTAATAGGTTGTTCTGCAAACTCTGCATTCCCACTGAAATCAAAATTACGATTGAAGCTGAAATAAGACGCAGTTTGTGTTTTTAAGGAAAGGGATGCCTTACCTGAGAAAATAGATTTATTGATGGAATAAGAACCCGATACGTACTGTAGTTGCTGAATACCTGAAACAAATTCATTGGACGAAATCGAAGCGAGTAAACTGAGTAAATTATCAACTTGAATAGACTTAATTCCAAATACGGAGTAACCATCTAATGCTGACACCAAAGGCTGAACAGTAGCAGTATCACACCAGAGACCATCCGATAAATGAACTACATCAACAGAAGATGAGGCTGCAATAGAGCTAAATTTGACCTCTCCTAAAGCGACAATAAAAATAGACTCTGGTTTAAAAGAGGATAAATATGAAATAAGTTGTTTCGAAGCGTCTGATAATTGACCTTCTTTTGTTTGTGCGATTATGGCTACCTTTTTCATCTTATAATACGTTTGTCTCTGTTCTTAATAATTCAATTAATTGCTCAGCATCCTCTGCCTTTATCATTTTATTCTTTCTGGCAGTCTCAGCAATATCGGCTTTTTCAATCTGAATTTGACTAACTGATTCAAAGGGCAATACCGTGATTTCTTTAGTACGAGCAGTCATAATTCCCCGCATAGATGGAATCTTCCATTCTGCAATGGGTTCTTGACAACCTAAGACTGCTGGAAGAGGACAGAAAACATCCATTTTACCTCCATCCATTTCAACTTCTAAATTCAATCCATCACCAGATAAATCCAAGTGCATTACTGGATTAAAATGTGTGTATCCGAGAGCTCCAGCTACTAAACCGTGAACAATACCGGAGTTATAATCAATGGACTCTTTACCCATTAATATCAAGTCTACCGGATTTTGCTTTACATAATTCACAATTGAATTCGAAATTTGTGAAGATGTGGTTGGAAATCCATCTATACGCACAGCTGAATCAGCCCCTAGCGCTAGACATTTACGAATAAGTGGTTCGGAATCAGCTCCACCTACGTGTAAAACAATAACTTCAGCTCCATTGCTTTCCTTTAGTTCAATAGCTCTGGATAAAGCATAATCATCATAAGGACCTACGATAAATGTTAAACCTTGGGTACTAATTTGGGAGGTTGATGAATCAATCGTTACTTTTGAAGTTGTGTCCGGGACACAAGAGATACATACTAGTATTTTCATGGCAGATTAAATTGTTATGCAAGCATACTAATTTGTTTTTAATTTAGCAAAATGGATCGTAAAGAATTTATTAAAAATGAGATTAATCAAGATCCTAAGGATCCGTTTAACTATTATTTATTAGCTATTGAATATCAAAAAGAAGCTTCCCTTAAAGAAGCATTTGACCAATTTGAAACAATAATCGCTAATTTTCCTGACTATGTAGCAACTTACTATACTTACGCGAATGCGCTTCTCGCTGCAAACAAGGAGGATAGGGCGGAGGTCGTGATTCAAATGGGAATAATTCAAGCTGAAAAAAAAGGAGCTGCTAAAGCTCTAAAAGAACTAAAACAACTCCTTGATATTAATTTTTAACTAACCTAATAAAACCTCCTCCAGGTCTTTTTCTACAACTAGGTTATCAATAATAAATTTCTGACGTTCTGGCGTATTTTTACCCATGTAATAGGTAAGAAGCTGCGGGATAGTAAAGTCTTTCTCTAAAATTACCGGTTCTAACTTGATGTCCTCACCGATAAAGTTGCCAAATTCTTCCGGAGAAATTTCTCCTAATCCCTTAAATCGAGTA
>CAJCBY010000469.1 GCA_903960725.1 uncultured Cytophagaceae bacterium
ATTCTAGCGAATCGCGTGCCCCATTTTATCTCTTTTTGTTTCTAAGTATTTCTTATTGTGAGGATTAGCTGGAATTTCAATGGCGATTGAATCCACAATCTCTAATCCATAACCCATTAAGCCAGCTCTTTTCTTCGGATTATTAGAGATCAAGCGAATCTTTTGGACACCTAAATCCCGTAAGATTTGGGCACCTACACCGTAGTCACGCTCATCCATCGCAAAGCCTAATTCTAAATTCGCTTCCACTGTATCACGGCCTTGCTCTTGCAGCTTATAGGCTTTCAATTTGTTGATAAGACCGATTCCGCGGCCCTCTTGGAACATATATAAAATCACGCCTTTCCCCTCTTTCTCCACCATTTCCATGGCAGCATGCAATTGCTCTCCGCAGTCACAGCGACATGAACCAAAAATATCCCCTGTCACACACGAGCTGTGGACGCGTACCATCACTGGCTCGTTCTCTTCCCAGCTACCTTTAATTAAGGCTAAATGGGTGTCTCCTGTATTGATTTGCTTGAAAGCCACTAATTCGAATGAACCCCATTCGGTGGGCATATTCACTCCGATTTCTCTTTTGATGAGGGATTCTTTGGCTAAACGATACTCAATCAAATCCTTGATTGTCACTAGTTTCAAATTATGTTTATCCGCTAGCTTGCGAAGATCTGGCAAACGAGCCATACTTCCATCTTCATTCAATACCTCAATCAAAACACCCGATGGTTGAAATCCAGCTAAACGGGCGAAATCCATCGATGCCTCCGTATGGCCAGTGCGTCGCAAAACGCCTTCAGTGCGGGATTTTAACGGAAAAATGTGGCCTGGTCTTCCTAAATCTGTAGGCTGGGTACTAGGGTCCACTAATGCTTGAATCGTCTTAGAACGATCAGAGGCTGAAATCCCGGTGGTGCAACCATTCCCTAACAGATCAACTGAAACCGTAAATGGGGTCTCGTGAGAAGTGGTATTCTGATTCACCATCATCTCTAAACCCAATGCTTGACAACGCTCATCTGTTAAAGAAACACACATTAAGCCACGTGCTTCCTTAATCATAAAGTTGACTAATTCAGGTGTTATTGCTTCTGAAGCACAAATCATATCCCCTTCATTCTCGCGATCTTCATCGTCAGCGACAATAATAATTTTACCTTGGCGAATATCTTCCAGGGCATCTTCAATACGATCTAAGCGAATTTTATCTAGCATTTTGTAGGCATTTGAATCAGAAACACAAAGTTACACGAAATAATTCCCTTTTTGACTACCTTTGTCAATATGTTCATCCAGGTTAAAAATCTTTCTAAAAACTACGGAAAACAATCTGCCGTTCAGGACCTAAACTTCCGTTTAGAAGAAGGCCAAATCGTAGGTTTTCTGGGTCCCAATGGCGCTGGAAAATCCACCACATTGAAAATGATGATGGGTCTTATTAGGCCATCAGATGGTTCGATTCTAATCGATGGAAAAGATCCACAAGAGCAAGAAGTTGCACTCAAAAAGCAGATTGGCTATCTAGCTGAAAACAATCCACTATATCCGGATATGTATGTAAGGGAGTTTTTGGCCTTCATCGGAAACATCCACCAACTGAGAAATTTAGATCAACGAATTCAGGAGGTAATCGAATGGGTGGGTCTTCAAAAAGAAGCGCACAAGAAAATCCAAGAACTATCGAAAGGCTACCAGCAGCGCGTCGGTATTGCCATGGCCATTTTGCATAATCCAGCTATTTTGATTTTGGATGAACCGACGAGTGGTTTGGATCCAAACCAGCGGGCTGAAATCAGGGACTTAATCAAAAGTCTACAAAAGGACCGAATCATCTTATTCTCTAGCCATATCCTATCCGAAGTAGAGGCTATTTGTGACCGTGTACTACTCCTGCACCAAGGGAAACTCGTGAGCGATAGTCCGATGAAAGATATTAAGGACTTAGAAAAATTCTTTAAAGAGAAGACAAGCTAAACGAGTCTGCATCTAAATGCGCTGGGAATTTAGCCCGAAATTCGGCTAAGGATTCGAGAGATAATTCGCTAGTTAAGATTTGATCCGCTGATTTTAAATCAAGCAATAAATCCCCTTTGAAATCGACAAGCAAAGAATCCCCGCTATAAGCTAATTCATTCGCATCTGTCCCTACGCGATTCACTCCTACCACAAAAGTTAAATTTTCAATCGCGCGCGCCTGCAACAACGTTCTCCAAGCATTAGCCCGTGGTGCTGGCCAATTAGCCACATAAATGGCTGCATCGTAAGCCATGGATACATTACGCGACCAAACAGGAAAGCGAAGATCATAGCAGATAAATAAAGCGATATTCCATCCTTTATAGGATACAATCACTTGCTGATCACCAGATTGGTAAAATTCGTGTTCACCTCCCATTCGAAACAGATGTCGCTTATCATACGAAGAGTACGATCCATCGGGATGGACAGCATAGAGTCGGTTATAGAAAGAATTTTGTTGTTTTACTTTAAGGGATCCGATAACTAATGCTCCCAGGCGATTCGATTGCACCTGCATCCATTGTAGAGCTGGACCCTTACCTATTTCAGCGCCAGTTTCAGACATGGAGAAACCTGTTGCAAACATTTCAGGTAATACGACCACATCCGTTGAGCCCCCTAATGCGGCTAACTTCTCTTCTAATTGCGCACAATTAGCGGATGGATTTTCCCAAACTAAATCGGTTTGAACTAAGCTTACCCGTAGATTCGCCATATTTGCCGGTGTTTATTTGGCAATATAAGAATAATAGATTTTCAAACGAGCTTTCATCGCTTGCAAAGGCACGAATCGCGTACTTTCATTAATGATCCTAGTATTCCCAGCTGAATTCGCAGTCAGCGCGGGAGTAATTAGCCAGCCGTTATTAGGCTGTTTACCCACTAAAAGAGACTGCATTGCAGTAGTCACATTGAAAGTATAGGTTCTAGAGCGGGAATCGATAGCGGCTGTAATTACGCTAGCTCCACCCTCTGAAAGCAAGTATTTAAGGCCATAGGAGTTTCTCAACGTGCGATTAGTCGCATTGGTTTCCACGATAGATAATTGACCGAGCGTTTGTTGTAAATCAATATTGTCTGCGGCGGTCAAAACCAATTCCGCTTTATTTACCGCTATGTTCCGATTCCCTTTCAAATTCAACAGCGAAGGAAACTCCACTTTAGTCGCCACTCCGGTTCCTGCTTGTATGTACGTAATCCCATTTGAAGCCGTGGAAGGCACGATATCTCCAGGATTTTTAAGGGATGCCAAAGCTCCCGCTTTGGTCGACTTAATCTGGTTAAATCGAGCTAACAATTCAGGGAAGAACGAATTAGATAAACTAAAATAGTAATCTACAGAATATTGTTTAGGATCCCCTGGATTACGAAAATACAAAGTCATTCTAGAATAGCCAGGATTAAATCCAATCATAGCCCCGGAGGAAATAGGAGCCGTTTTAAACAACAATCCTGGGAAAAAATCTCTAAACCCCTTACTTCCTGCAGCCACTTTAGGATCTGCATAATTTGCAAGCAATTCTTTTCCAAAAGCATCCGACATGCGAAAACGCAAGGTATCAAACTGAATGGAGTCCCCATTCATCGCTTTTGTGCGAATAGGACGAGGAATAAAGGTATGTCTACCTAAAGTTGTTGCCTCATGGCGAATGGTAGACGTAGAAAAATAGTCTGTATTTCTGCTTAAACTATCTAGCAAGCGATGAACGCTTAATGTCTGCGCTTTGGTTGTATCCCCTTGGTAACCAGAATAGGTTAATCGCATTGTTAAGGAATCAAACACAGAGGTCGATTTAGCGAACAAAGTATCGATATTAGAGACCTGGGTGAAAAATGCCGATTCAGATAAACCTAAGACAGGATGTTGAAAAGAACCCACTAATAAAGAACCCGTCGCTCCTGTATAAATAGAATCAATTAGGACAGTGGATGACTTAACCGTGATCGTATCAGAGTAATTCAAACCCACCTCCACGCTAAACAAATCGTCGCCGATTTCTTTAGGTGTTTCACAGGATGCAAGGAATAAGGAAAGAATTCCTACCCATTTAATTGCCGGACATTTCCAAGTATGTTTTTTCGAAGAAATCGAGGTCATTATCGGCAATATTTTGAGAAGTTTTATGTTGATATTCATCAATAATCGATTGAATACGGCTGTTATCCGCATTTACTAAAGAAACTATTTTGTCCGCATACTCCGCACCTATCTTGATAAATGCTTCGTAATTTCCCCCAGCTAAACTACCTAAATGAGCTTCGTCTAAATCCCCAATTTTTACTTTTTCAATTAGATCGTCTGATTCAAACGAAAAATCAAAGGCCGAATTGTGTGGAGAGAAAATAGTTTTTGAATCCTTGTAAATCGGGTGATTTTGGTAATGAGTTGAGATATACAAAGGCACTAAACTAGACATCCAGTCATTGCAATGAATGATATCTGGAGCCCAACCTAACTTCACTACCGTCTCTAAAGCTCCTTTGCAGAAGAAAATAGCTCGCTCGTGATTGTCAGGATAAAATGCTCCTTCCTTGTCAGTTAGCACATATTTACGTTGGTAATAATCTTCGTTATCGATGAAGTATACTTGTAATTTCGCAGCCGGAATACTCGCTACTTTAATGGTCAAAGGCTTTTCTTCCTCACCCATTGGAATGGTAATACCTGAAAGACGAACTACTTCGTGCAATCGGTTTTTACGCTCATTGATCGAACCGAATCGAGGCACTAAAATTCTGATTTCCATTCCCCTCTCCTGCATAGCAGTAGGAAGAGCGCGTACGAAATCAGCAATTTTTGACGTGTTTTGAAAAGGATCTACCTCACTTGAAACGTAAAGAATACGTAATTTGGCCATTCTAAATTGATTACCAGGGGCAAATTACCCCAAAAAACATTACAAAATTACAAAAAATAATCTGATTAACACCATCATTACTAATGAAAGGTCTTTAATTTGCGATCTGATTTAGAAACAATATGCTCAAGTCCATTTTAAAATACCTAATTTCTAGTTTATTGGCTGCAGGCTTATTGTATTGGGCTTTTTCCAAAAGCGAATTGCATTGGAATGACCTATTAATCACCTTTCAACAAGCCGACTACAATTGGGTTGTCGTATCCATTGTCATCTCCCTTTTATCCCATCTTCTTCGCGCCTTACGTTGGGAACAGTTATTAGCCGCCATGAACTATCAGCCAGGGACTGTACGTACTTTTTCAGCCGTCCTGATCGGCTATTTTGCTAATTTTCTCGTACCCCGTTTGGGTGAAGTTTCACGCTGCGGATCATTACAAAAAACAGCTGGCATTCCATTCGAAGAATCTTTTGGCACCGTAATCACTGAAAGAATTGTGGATTTATTGAGCCTTATTGTGCTGGTAGGCATCACCTTTCTATTTGAGTGGGAACCCTTGCAAAAAAGCCTATTCCCTACTCTCCATTTGCCCTCAGGTACTTTAATTATCACCGCGTCCATTCTTGGATTAATCGCTTTAGGCATTTTGTGGAAGTTTAAGGATTTTCTCCAAAAAGTGGGCGCAGATTCAAAACTGGGCAAAATGATTCTAGGCTGGGTCGCCGGCATCGGCAGTATTCGCCACTTAGAATCACCCGGCAAATTCATTGGATATAGCGCCGGAATTTGGTTCTGTTATTACTTAAGTACTTACACGCTTTTTCTCGCCTTTCCCATCAGTGAAAACCTAGGTATGAGCGCTGCATTAACGGTCTTAGTAATGGGGACGTTCGGCATGGCCACTCCCACCCAAGGCGGAATAGGCGCCTACCACAGTTTAGTAGCCTCTGCCTTCGTATTCTATTCGCTCACCTACAAAGACGGATTTATGTTAGCTACCTTTTTTCACGGAACTCAAATGATAACCCTTTTGTTATTGGGTGGATTTAGTTTTATTTTA
>CAJCBY010000470.1 GCA_903960725.1 uncultured Cytophagaceae bacterium
CTTGCTGCAAGCATCGATTTAATTCTTTGTGCGATAATTTCTGGTGTTAATTCGTTCATTGATCTTCCTCGTTGCTTTGAGTTATACCCGCAGGAGCTTCTATGTCATTGCTGCTGATCCAGAATTCAGAAATAGGATAATTAGCGGAATCGGTCATGAAGCCTTTTTGAATAGCATAGTTTGCAGCACGTGCGATGAAAGAAAAAGTGTGCAAGTAGCCTTGCTGAGGAATTAATTCCATGCTTGGCTGTTGCCATTCGATATTTGACATTGGAAAAAACCACTTGCCGCCGAAAAACAATGTGAGAGCCTCAGTGTTGGGTAGTTCGAAATCTTTTGTTCGCGACCAATAAATCAAAGAACCTGTGACTGATCGGCGAGGGAACGAAGCATATCTTGGCCCATTGGCGTCTGAGCGACCCTTGGTGGGAACAGGAAATTCATATTGAATCTCTTGTTTGATATCAAGACTCATGCTGAATAATCTATCCTCAGGGCTTTGAGTTTCCTGGGGAGTTAACTCAGCCATTTCAGTTTCCATTTCACTAATCGTGGAATAAAGCTTATGGGCGGCTAAACAATCCATTAGTGATGCTGAACGATACAATCGATAATCAAAATTTGACTCTTCTGATTCACTGGATTCAGTGGTGTCACCATTGGCGTCAGTGAGCTTTTGTGGATCAATAACAACTAACTCAGGCGATTCTGAATTGATTCCAGGTGAAGAAATCGATTTTCCACCTTCAAAATCAATAGAAATTTCAACTTGTCCAAGTTTATTCTGTCCCGATGTGGAAATTTTCGCACTAGATAAGAATACAGGCCCGTAATGCGTATGCGTAGCAATGCTTGAGGCTAATACAAGTGGATAAGCAGGATAGATCAACGATTTGTATAGACTGAGTTCAGCGACAGTTGTTTCCGTGGTTTGTTTTTCTCTAATTCAATTTCTGCACCTTTGGAAATGATAGGCTGGAAAATGGTTTGACCTGTAGCGGATTTTTGAATCACACGCGAATGATCAAATTGAAAATTATACCAATCTACACTTACACCATAGCCTAATCGCCAAGCACTTTTTTTCCCTCTTACTAAATTCACTGATTCATCTATTGCTAAGCTAACAAAGGTAGAATTAAGCGTTTTTAAGTCAAAGTCAGAAGATAATAGAGCGGGAGGTAATTGACCAGGCTTGCCATTCATGCCGTTAAGTCCCAGATAAAAATGAAGGCCATTGTCTGAGAATAAAGCGGCATCCTTTTTAGCTAGTTTAGTAGAATCTTTCCCCCAAATAACCTTAGTCACTTCCTTTCCATCTTTGTGGTATACGCCATCCCAAGTCACGTGGGTTTCTTCGTTACCATCCTTCACGTGAATCCCGTCCGTACCGACGCGCACCTCTTCTTTACCTGAAGATGCAATGCTAACAACGCCTGGTATTTCAGATTTATAATGAACGCCGGACTTTAGGATCCCAATTTTCACCGAGCTATTTCCAATCCGAACGGAGATACTACTATCTCCATCAGAATCCGTTTTGATGGCTTGTCTGATATTTTGCCAAAGGCTATCACTTAGAACGAGACCCTTTTTCTCGAAGGCGCTTTCTAATTCTTCTTTTAATGTACGTTTCGAATCCTTCCCTCCGATTAAGGTTTGATTTCTTTTATCGATTTTTAACAGGAGTGAATCTTGAGCTTCTTTGGCATACAGACTCATAGTGCTCAATACTAGGCAGATAATTGCGATGATCTTTTTCATATTTATTGTAATTGTAAAGTGCGTTTTAAATTTTCTTCTGTTTTTACGTAGGTATTCGCTACGGTATGTATTCTGTTTTCAAAGGCGGCATTTCCCTCTTTTAGCTTTTGCCAGTTTACCGGCTCGCCGACTAGGGCATGTCTAATCTCCCCTACGATTTTGCCGAACAAAGATTTTCTGCGTTTTTGCTCGGTAAAAGCAGGTTTTACGTCTTCTTCCTCTATTGGATTAATGTCTAGTCGAACCGTTACAATCTCAGGAGATTCCTCTGTCTTCACTATACTTTGCACAGATGCAACGCTTTCCTCTTTTTGAGGCTCCTCTGCGTTAACCATAGGCGATTCCAGTATAGTAGTAGCGGGGCTACTATTTGCCTCCTTCTGTGGAGTATGAGCCTCAGCGATGGGAGGTATCGCCGTGGTAGGATCCGCCTTGACTTCTGGTGAAAAGCTTTTTTCGATTTTCGCCATGGGAGTAACTTCCTCCGGTGTAACTTGTTCCGGTGAGGAATTCCAATTCCAGCTCAGCCCCAATGCGATTAAAAGCATCGCAGCTGCCGCCCAATAGATGGGGAAGCGACGTGATGGTTTCTCTTCAAGTCTTTCCTCCAGTCGTGACCACAACCCTTCTGGGATGTCGTCTGATTTGTTTTGGAGTTGCTCTCTCCATTTTTCCTCTACAGAATTCCAATTTTTCATAGCTGTAAGGTGATTAGTTGATTTTGCAATATAGCTCTAGCTCGCGATAGCTGCGATTTAGAAGTTCCTTCTGAAATATCTAATAAGAGAGCAATTTCTGCGTGAGAATAGCCCTCTATGACATATAAATTAAAAACGGTGCGGTAGCCTGTGGGTAATGATGAAATTAAGTTTTCAATTTCTTGTACACCTAATTGCATGAAGGTTTCGTCCGGATGTGCCAGGTCAAAGGCCACGTCTATATCTACTGGATACCGTTCTTTGTTCTTCCGAATAGCCATTAAGGCCTCGTTAACCATAATTTTTCGGATCCAACCCTCAAAACTTCCACCACCTTGGTACTGCTCTAGTTTTGCGAACACTTTCACAAAACCCTCCATCAAGGTATCTTCCGCTTCTGAGGTGTTCGTGATGTAGCGTTTCACTACGGAGAGCATTTTGCCTGCCATTTTTTGAAATAAGAACTGCTGCGCTTGTCGATTGTTTTTTCGACAGGCGGAGATGAGTTCAATTTCGGAAGTAAAGGAAGGTAAACGTGTACTCAAGGGTTCATTTTCTAATTCGAATGCAAAGATGGCATAAAGTGCTAAATGGTTGCGTCAGTTTGAAAAGAATTTCAAAATTCCGTTCTTTGCCTAAATTAATCATATGCCTAACTCAGCGCCCATCGGGATTTTTGATAGTGGAATTGGTGGATTGACTCTGGCGCATGCCATCACAGAGTTGATGCCGCAGGAGAATATCATCTATTTTGGGGATACGGCGCATTTGCCGTATGGGGATAAATCGGCGACGGCGATTCAGGCTTATTCGGTGAAGATTTGCAATCTGCTTTTAGAGAAGAATTGCAAGTTGATTTTGATCGCCTGTAATTCGGCTTCGGCGGCGGCTTATGATTTAGTAAAGGCTTATGTAGGTACGAGGGCCAAAGTCGTTAATGTTATTGACCCGGTGATTGCGTATTTGGACCAAAACTGGGAGAACAAAACACTCGGCTTAATCGGAACGAAGCAAACCGTAAATTCGGGGATCTATGCTAACAAGGCGGAAGCGCTGGGAAAGAACATTCAGGTGAAATCTTTGGCAACCCCTTTATTAGCTCCGATGATCGAGGAAGGCTTCTTCTCGAATTCGATTTCCGAACATATTATCAAAGAATATTTAGCGCAACCGGCCTTACAAGGAATCGAGGGTTTGATATTAGGATGTACGCATTATCCACTCATCAAAAAACAGATCGATGCGTATTACGAAGGTCGTATTTCTGTCATAGATACGTCCATTATTGTGGCGGAAGAGATCAAACGAATTCTAACCGAGGATGATATGTTGCATGACGGCAAGGAATCCAGCCGCCAGTTCTATGTGTCGGATTATACGGATTCATTCGAAAAATCCACCCAAATCTTCTTCGGGGAGACCATCAAATTAACTCAATACCCTATTTGGGATTAATTACGAATTATTGCTGAAAAGTTGAGACACTTTTTTACGCAGCTGTAATTTAGCTAGGCGGGCTTGCTGCTCTTGTTTGCTTTGGCGAAACCATAAAAAAGCAATCGCTGCTA
>CAJCBY010000471.1 GCA_903960725.1 uncultured Cytophagaceae bacterium
ATACCCAAATAGGCTAAAATTAAATGAGAGCACAGCGCGAACACCTTCATTCCGGATTTCAAATCAAACACGTGAAACAAGCTCGTTTCGACGCGCCCTATCATTTTCACCCAGAGTTAGAATTGACCTTGATTATCGCTGGAGAAGGGAAGCGATTTATTGGAAACCAAATTACTGATTTCAGGCCGGGAGATCTCGTTTTATTAGGCGAAAACCTGCCGCACTGCTGGCAAAACCACCGGAAGGATTGGTTGCTAGAGGACCCTAATCCAGAGGACGCTCAGGCCTTAGTCATTCATTTTAGAAAGGATTTTTTAGGGGAGGAATTTCTATCGAACGAAGCGTGTCTAGGTCTAAAAAACTTGTTTGAGAAAGCAAAAACAGGTTTCTCTATCGTAGGACCCACACAGGATAAAATTGCACGGGAAATGTTAGCGCTAGGAGAAATGGCGCCATTCCCTCGACTTTTGGCCTTCTTACAGATCTTGCATACTATCGGGATTTCTACCGCAGATGTGCAACCCATCGATACAATCGAAGGAAATTATGCGATAGCAGAAGGGGATTTAGAACGGATCAACCGGGTCTATGCTTACGTCATTGCGAATTATACGCAGGACGTGCATTTAGACGAGGTGGCTCATTTAGCTAATATGACTGAAACGGCTTTCTGTCGTTATTTTAAGAAAGTGACGAATAAGACCTTTGTGGAATTAGTGACGGAGTTTAGGGTAAAGCATGCGTGTACCTTATTACGCACCACGAATAAACCGATGATAGAGGTGTGTTTTGAGAGCGGTTTTGGCAACCTATCGCACTTCAATAAACAGTTCAAAGTCTGGATGAAAACGCCACCCCTTCAATACCGAAAAATGGTCAACGAATGGCATTAAGCCTTTTTCTTCTCTGGAAAAATCACGCTTAACAAAATACTAATCGTCAAAATTCCAATAATGACACCCAAGGAAGCAAGGGTACTGAATCCCCATTCCTCTAGCTTCGAATGTGCTAACATCTTGCCTCCCACAAAGCTCAACAAAACGCCCAATCCCATGGGCAAGAAACGGAACAAACCCATTAAACTGGATAGGAAAAAGAACAAAGAGCGAAGGCCCATCACGGCAAAAACGTTAGAAAAGAAGACGATATAGGGATCTTTCGAGATGGAGAAAATCGCTGGAATGGAATCCACTGCGAATAAAATATCAGTAAACGCGATGACCACCACTACAATAAAAATAGGGGTAATAAAGATTTTACCGGTATTCTTCATCCGTACGAAAAAATTCCCAATCACATTTCTTTTATAGACATTGAAGAACCGCGATAACAAACGAACCACTGGATGATTAGCGGTATCTATTTCGTCCTCTTCGTGCTTAGAGAACAATATTTTTATCCCCGTATACACTAAGAAAGCACCAAAAACGTAGATAATCCAATCGAATTTCTGCAACAGGGCTGCGCCCAAAAAGATAAAGACCAAACGTAAAATAATAGCCCCAAGGATACCCCAAACGAGGATTTTCTTGTAATAGCGCTTTTGGACCCCAAAAGAATTAAAGATCAAAATAAAGACAAATACGTTATCTGCAGACAAGGAATACTCTACAAGGTAGCCCGTGATAAACTCTAAAGAAAGATTGTTCTGGAATATAGCGAGGGCTTCCGTGTAGGACCCATTACCTAGATCAATGTGTGAGGCATAGGCCTGCTGTACCGCTTTTAAACTGGCCATATCTTTAATTCCGTGCACCATCGCCCCATTATAACCTAGGAATATATAGAACATAATCGCTAATAATACCCACATTCCGGTCCAGAATCCAGCTTCTCGAAAACTCACCTCCACTGAATTATCCTTTTTAAAAATGCCTAAGTCAATCAACATGACTGCCATCACACCCACTGAAAAAAGAAGAAAAAATAGCG
>CAJCBY010000472.1 GCA_903960725.1 uncultured Cytophagaceae bacterium
CAAGATTATTACGGTCATTGAACTCATCGAAGTCGCGTGCATTGTTGTTGACAGCGGTCAGTAGGATGTCGCCGGCATAGAGTGTCCATTGGTAAGTGCCGTAAGAGATGCGGCTAACGATGATGTCAATGTGACTGGTCGTGGTTGTGATGTGCTGATTCATGACGTGTGTTGAAATGTGTTTTTTTACTTAAGAAGGCGAATTGAGATAAATTTAAGTTCATTGTGTCGGGCGTATCTACGTGCTTTTTCTAAAGCATCTTTTCTGTTTTCCGCAGGGATTGTCATATTTTCTGAACTGTTTTGATATAAGAGAACATTTTTTGTTTCAAAAATTGCGATGTAAAATTTCATGGCGTGTGTGTGTTTATTGTGTGTGTTTTATTTATTGTTTAAGTTAGCAGGCTGGAAATTAGTAGGAGAGGTTCCGCGTGATCTTAAGAAGGCCTTAGTTATTGTGTGTCCTCATGCGACATGGAAAGATTTTACAGTGGGTTTAGGTGCTCGTTCCCTTATGAAAATACCCATACTTTTTTGGGGTAAGAAAGAATTGTTCGAGGGTCCTTTTGGGGGTATTTTTACCTGGTTAGGTGGTTATCCAGTCAATCGGGGTGCTAAATCTAATTTAGTCGATGCCATTGTTGATATCTATAATTCCAAGGAATCTTTTTATGCTGTTTTAGCGCCAGAAGGAACACGTAAGGATGTACAAGAATTAAAGACTGGTTTTTATTACATCGCAGATGGTGCTAAGGTTCCTTTGATTATGATTGGGTTTGATTTTGTGAATAAGGAGATTAAAATTAGAGAGCCCTATTATACTACAGGTGATTTCCAAAAAGATAAATTGGATATAGCTCGTTATTTCCAAACAATTCCTGGTGTTCAAAAATCCTGGATTAAAAATTATTTAGCTGAAGCAGCTGAGTAGATTAATTCGGCTGTCTTTTTAGAAGCTCCGGCATTTCCTACTAATTCTTGAAGCGACTTATAATCTTCTTTTTGTTGCTTATAGGTGGAACCCTTTGTTAGTATATCTCTCATCCAAGACGTCATATGATCTACGGAGAATTTAGCTTGGATTAATTCAGGTACCGCTAATTTATCTAGAATGATATTAACGAGCGAAATGTATTTGATTTGAATGACGATTTTGGCTAAGGAATAAAATACCCAATCGGTCTTATATACTACAATTTGAGGTGTATTTAACAAGGCTGTTTCTAGCGTTGCCGTTCCTGAGGTAACGATGGCTAGTTCAGCTTGCTGAACGATGTCATAAGTCTGATCGAATAGGACCGGAATGGGTGTGTTGTAGAGTTCTTTCCAATCTGAAATTCCAGCGATAACAAAAGATAAATCAGGATTAGCTTTCGCTAACTGTTCAAATAACGGTAAGGCTGTTTTGATTTCTTGTTTACGACTTCCCGCTAATAAGGCAATGTATTTTTGATCTTTTAAGCTAAAGTCATCATTAGATTTAAAGGCTGAAATAGCATCTTGTAAAGGATTTCCTACGTATTCAGTAGGGATGCCGGCCTCTCTAAATAAGGTAAGCTCAAAGGGGAAAATAACATAGAGATGATCGATCCATTTCTTTAATTCATTTACTCTACCCTTATTCCAAGCCCACACTTTAGGAGCAATATAGAAGTGAGTTTGAAATCCTTTTTTCTTGGCTATTTTAGCTGCTTTTAAATTAAATCCACCATAATCGATAAAGATGATAGCATCTGGTTGAAAAGCCTCTATTTGTTCTCCAAAGGTTTTGAATAATCCTTTAAGTCGCTGTAAGTTTTGAATGACCCCTAAAATTCCCATAATCGCTAATTGATTATGGTGTATAAGTAATTCGGCTCCCTGAGCTTCCATTAAATCTCCACCCCAAGCTTGCATTACAGGTTCCTTATCCAATTTCTTTAATTCTTGGATAAGATTAGATCCATGCAGATCCCCCGATTTTTCGCCAGCTAAGATGAAATATTTCATTCTTATTCCCCGTAGTATTCTACAGAGTTTTTATTTGTCTCAATTAAATGAATCTTATATAATGTGGCAGACTTAGAAGTTTCTAGAATTTTAGGAGCTAATATTTTCCAAAATTCCATGACCAATATTTCACAACTCGCTAATTTACCCTCCATAAAATCTACATCTAAATTTAGATTTTTATGGTCTACTTTATCTATAATTTCAGATTTAATTAAATCTCCTAATTGCTTTAAATCATACACAAATCCTGTTTCTGGATCTGGTAAACCTTTGACCGTTACGATTAATTCGAAATTATGACCATGCCAGTTAGTGTTTGCACAGGGGCCAAAAACAGCTTGATTTTTTTCTTCTGTCCAGGCTGGATTGTATAAGCGGTGTGCTGCGTTGAAATGTTCCTTGCGGATGACGTGTACCATTGTTTTCAGTTTTTGTGGAGGGACCCTGGGAAAACAATAGCAGAGTTCCAATAATTGTACAAAGTTAATAAACCTTCCGGGAATCTGTGTAAATTTGTTTTTTAAATCCTACCTATATGATCATTGTAACTGGTGCCGCAGGCTTTATTGGAAGTTGTTTGATTCAAAAATTAAACGAATTAAAATTTAAGTACATTATTGCGGTAGATGATTTTTCTACTGCAGAAAAGAATCGAAATTTAGATGGAAAGGCCATTAAGGAGCGGGTTGATCGGAATGATTTATTTTCTTGGTTAGAGAAAAACTATAGGGAGGTTGAATTCTTTTTTCACATAGGTGCAAGAACCGATACCACAGAATTTAATACCCGTATTTTCGATGAATTGAATTTAGATTATTCTAAGAAGGTTTGGGGTGCGTGTGTTGCTTATCAAATTCCTTTAGTATACGCAAGTTCAGCAGCGACCTATGGTCTAGGAGAGTTAGGCTATGAAGATAATGAGTCTTTAATTTCTTCATTGAAACCTTTAAACCCATATGGTGATTCAAAAAATGATTTTGATATCTGGGCTTTACAACAAGAGAAAAAACCTTTTTTCTTTGCTGGTTTAAAGTTTTTCAACGTCTATGGTCCTAATGAATACCATAAAGGACGTATGGCGTCAGTTATTTGGCATGCATACCGTCAAATTCAATCCAATGGATCATTAAAGCTATTCAAATCCCATCGGGATGAATTTAAGGATGGTGAACAGATGCGTGATTTCATTTATGTAAAGGACTTAATTGATGTCTGTATCTTTTTAATGGAGCATCGTAAAAATTCGGGTATATATAATTTAGGTACAGGTAAGGCTAGATCATTTAATGATTTAGGGAAGGCTACCTTCGCGGCTTTGGGATTAGAGCCTAACATTGAATACATCGATACGCCTGCTGATATCCGAGATAAATACCAATATTTTACGGAAGCTACGATGGCTAAATTGCGTGCAATCGGGTATACGCAGGAATTTATGAGCTTAGAAGCGGGAGTAAAAGATTATGTACAAAACTACCTAGCTAAGCAGCTTTATTATTAAATAGCTTCTTTACTCCTTCTTCGGCGAAACCTTTGCCATAGGCAAATAATTGAATGTTGGCTGCAAAGATTGATAGGGTGGCAATATGGATGCTTTTTGTATTCAGTAACGCGGCTACAAAAATCAATAAACTATAGGCTACTATTCCAGCTAAAAGCATTAATCCATAAATGGGCATGGCTAACAACGCGATTCCTGTTAGTACATAGTAGCTGAAAAACAAGAATGGGAAGAAATGGACTGCTTTTAATTCGGATGGGAAGAAACGGCTGATATTGATTCGCGCTCTGCCAAAGAAATGCAATTGTTTGTAGAATTGTCGGAAGTCTGTTCTGCGTTTGTGGTAGATGAAGGCCTTTGGAATTAAACCAGACTTGAATCCTAACGAGATGCAGCGAATACTAAATTCAATATCTTCGCCCATCCGAGTGATTTTAAAACCATTTGTAGCCTCGTATACTTTCCGAGAAATTCCCATATTGAAACTTCGTGGATGAAATTGACCACCGATGTTTTTTTCTTTACCTCTGATTCCTCCCGTTGTAAAGAAAGAGGTCATAGAATATGAGATTGCTTTTTGAATAGGGGTGAAGCTCGGATGATCTTGATCTGGTCCTCCAAATAAGTCTAATCTGTCTGCTTTCACCGCTTTATCCACTTCCGTTAGATAAGTCGGCTCTAACAAGGCATCAGAATCGAGTATGATGAAATAATCTCCTTTCGCTCGTTCAAAAGCATAGTTTCTAGCGAATCCCTGGCCACCATTTTCTTTCACATAATAGGCTAAAGGGAAGGACTCTTTGTATTTATCAATAATTAGGGCAGCATCCTCCGTTGAACCATCTTCAATGACGACCACTTCAAAATCTCTGAATACCTGCGTTTTAATGCAGGCTAATAATTCATCCAACTCTTGCGGACGATTATAAACAGGAATAATCAGGCTGTAGGCCGGCGTTTTCATCTTATAAGGAACGAAGCGTTGCTTTGCTGGCTGTGATTATTTGATCATATTCTGAATCTCCTAGAGCAGCTGATAAGAACCAAGATTCGTATTGGGATGGTGGTAGATAAATACCTTTTTCAAGCATACCTTTGAAATATCTCCCAAATAAGGCTGTATCTGATGTTTTCGCGTCGCTAAAATTGTTTACTTCTTTGTCTGTAAAGAACAAGGTAAACATCGAGCCGATTTGGTTGATCGTGTAATTGAGCCCTAATTCTTTTAAATCGCTGATTAAAGCGTTTTTAAGCGCTAAACCATTTTGTGCTAAAGACGCATATACCTCTGGATTATCAGTAATCAAGTTTAACATCGCTAAACCTGCTGTAGTCGCTAATGGATTTCCAGAAAGAGTCCCTGCTTGATAAACAGGTCCTGCTGGCGCAATCATATTCATAATTTCTGTCTTTCCACCGTAAGCACCGACTGGAAGACCACCACCTATAATTTTTCCTAGTGTGGTTAAATCTGGTTGAATACCAGCTAAACCTTGGTATCCAGCAGCTGATAGACGGAAACCTGTCATTACTTCATCGAAAATAAGTAAGGCTCCATATTGCTTGCACAATTTTTGGACAGCTTCTAAATACCCATTTTTTGGAATGACTAAACCCATATTACCCACTACAGGTTCTATGATGATAGCTGCGATATCTGTTGGATTAGCCTGGAAGATATTCTCTAAACTTTCGACGTCATTGTAAACCGCCGTTAAGGTATCTCTTGCCGTCGAAACAGTTACCCCCGGACTATCTGGAGTACCTAAGGTAGCTACGCCAGAACCAGCAGCAATTAAAAATGAATCGCCGTGCCCGTGGTAACAACCCTCCATTTTAATTATCTTATCGCGTTTCGTATAGGCTCTAGCTAAGCGAATAGCTGCCATGGTTGCTTCGGTTCCTGAATTGACTAAACGAACTTTTTCAACCGATGGAATCATCGAAGTGATTTTTTCTGCGATTAAAACTTCGTTGTAGGTAGGAGCTCCAAAAGAGAATCCATTACTCAGTGCCTGACGAACAGCGTCTTCAATTACAGGATGCGCCTGTCCAAAAAGCATAGGACCCCAGGAACCAATCAAATCAATATATGAATTGCCGTCTACATCATGCAAATAGGCTCCTTTAGCTGATTTAATAAATACAGGGTTACCTCCGACTGATTTGAAAGCACGAACGGGGGAATTAACTCCACCAGGAATTAATTCTTGTGCTCTTTCAAAATAGGCTGCACTTAAAGTAGACATTTTATTTCTTCTTAGGATTCTTAGGTGTTGTTTTTTGTTGTTCTTCCATTGTCTTCAATTGTGTTTGAAGGTATTGAGAGAACTTTGATTTCTTAGGACCACCGCCAGCAGCGATTTTCTTACGATTCTCGTCTAACAAGGCTTTAATTTTATCCTCATTTACAAATTTGCGGATTGCTAATTGTTGACCTATCGTTACTAAGTTTGATACGAAATAGTAGAAACTTAATCCAGCAGGGAAGGAGTTCATAACGAACATAAAAATGACCGGCGTTATATAGGCCATCATTTTCATATTAATTGGTTGTCCAGGCTGATCCGGAGTGATTTGGTTGTTATAATAACCGTAAGCTAATTGTGATACGGTCATTAATAAACAGTACAAACTAACATGTGATCCATAAAATGGAATGTTAAAAGGTAGGTTAATGAAGGAATCATAAGTAGACAAATCATTTGCCCATAGGAATGATTCTTGACGTAAGTTGATTAAGTTAGGGAATAACATAAACACGGCCATTAATACGGGCATAGTCGCTAATACAGGTATACAACCGCTTAATGGATTAACACCGACCTCGCCATATAACTTCATTGTTTCTTGTTGAACCCGCGCAGCATCATCACCAATTTTTTCTTTAATTGCAGCAATCTCAGGCGCTAGAATACGCGTCTTAGCCATGGAGACGTAAGATTTATACGTCAGTGGCAACAAGGCTGTCTTGATAATTAAGACCAAAACAATAATTAATAGACCATAATTCGTAAACAAACTTTCTAAGAATCCGAATAAGGGAACGAAAATGTATTTCGTAATTGGCAATAAGAAATCATAGCTCAACTTAACATTCTTACTAAACTCGGGCGCCTCTACTCTCTTTACAATCTCATAATCATTTGGCCCAAAATAGAATTGGAATGATGATTTTCCTGCGGACAAATCTTGGGCAGATGCAATGATCTGCGCATCTAATGTCTTGATGTTGACTGAATCTTCTAAATTAGGCGTAGCAGTTAAAGCCGCTGATTTGAACATAAATCCTTGTGGAATTAGCCCAGAAAGGAAATACTTCTTTTTAAAGCTGATCCATTTAGTGCTTTGGTCTAAATTCTCATTCGTTACGGAACTCGGATTCTCAGAAAGGTAATCGAATTCCTCGTCTTCAGTCAATAAATAATTAATCGTTGCTTTACGCTCTTCAGCGATATCTTTCTCCGTTTGGTGCACTTGCTCTTTCCAGTGGATAAAATAATCCGCTCCTGATATAGCAACCGATTTAGCATCTAACTGGTAATCTAAAAGAAAACCTGACTCAGGTAATACGTAGCTTGATGCGATCGTTTGACCATTAGCTAAGCTTCCAGTAAAGTTGACTTTATTGCCGGTTTGAACTCCCGTGAAATCGAGGTTAGCGATTTTAACTTTTCCTGCTGATGTAGGTAATTCAATGCTAAATTCATCAGATGAAGCATTGTATAAATACAAACCGTCTGATTTTCCTGCATTGAAATTCGCATAACTCTTGTAGTTCTTTAATTGAACAGAGACTAATTTTGCGCCTTTAGAAGATACTTTAACGATAATATCTTTGTTTTCAAGTGTGAATACTTGTTCTTTTTTAACGCTGGAATCGACTGCAACTAATTTAGCTGAATCTTTAGGTGCTGCGACGATCGCTTTTTGAGTTGTGACTTTCGGTTTTTCTGCAGGTATTTCTGCAGGGGCAAAGAAATATTGGTAGCCTAATAGCATACCCATAATTAACACAATACCCGTGATGGAATTTCTATCCATGATTTATTATTTAGAATTTTTGATGAATGGTACCGCATGTTGATGCGCAGCCTTTACAAATTGTACAAATAGGGGAGACGGACTTTCAACCGTCGATTTATATTCTGGATGGAATTGAACACCCACAAAGAATGGATGATTTTCAATTTCCACGATCTCTACCAAATTAGAATCTGGATTAATACCTGAAGTAATTAGTCCGGCTTTATGGAATTGATCTAAGTAGTCATTATTGAATTCGTAGCGATGTCTGTGACGCTCTTGAATGAGTGATTTTCCGTAGATTTTATAGGCCAAAGTTCCTTTTTCCACTTTACATGGATAAGATCCCAAACGCATTGTTCCACCTTTTTCAGAAATATCTTTTTGTTCCAGCATCAAATTAATCACCGGATCTGGGCTATCTGGATTCATTTCAAAAGAATGTGCCTCTGTTAAGCCCATTACATTCCTCGCAAATTCAATTACCGCACATTGCATACCTAGACAAATACCTAGGAAAGGTATTTTACTCTCCCGCGCAAACTTAACAGCATTGATTTTTCCTGCAATACCTCTTTCGCCGAAACCCGGAGCCACTAATATTCCATCTAATCCTGTTAGGGTTTCTGCTATATCTACGGTATCCATCGTTTCAGATGAAATCCATTGAAGATTTACTTTAATATCATTCGCTGCACCTGCGTGAATAAATGCTTCTGCGATAGACTTATAGGAATCCTTTAACTCAACATATTTTCCAATCAAACCGATATTAATCTCGAACTTCGGGTTTTGCAATTTGGAAAGAAAATTAGTCCAGTTTTTTAGATTAGATTCTTTGTCATTATAAATATCTAATTTATATAAGACACGGCTATCCAAGCGCTCTTCCTTCATTAATAAAGGTACTTCGTAGATCGTAGACGCATCTCGGGCCTCGATTACATCAGCTTCTGATACGTTACAGAATAAACCTATCTTTTTCTTCATTTCCTGAGGAATCGGATGTTCCGTACGGCAAACTAATATATCGGGCTGAATACCTGACTCAGATAATTGTTTAACACTGTGCTGTGTTGGCTTTGTTTTTAATTCTCCAGCTGACGCTAAGTAGGGAATCAATGTTAGGTGAATGAACAAGGTATTTTTCTCCCCTAAATCCCATTTCAATTGACGTGCAGCCTCGATAAATGGAAGGGATTCAATATCTCCTACGCAACCACCTATTTCCGTGATAACGATATCGTATTTACCGGATTCACCTAAGAGCATAATATTGCGCTTAATTTCATCCGTAATGTGGGGTACTACTTGTACGGTTTTACCTAAGTAATCGCCACGGCGCTCTTTGGTAATAACATTATGGTAAATACGACCTGTGGTGATGTTATTAGCTTGACTAGTAGGCGTATTTAAAAAACGCTCGTAATGTCCTAAATCTAAATCGGTTTCTGCTCCATCATTTGTCACATAGCATTCGCCATGTTCGTATGGATTCAGCGTACCTGGATCGATGTTGATATAAGGGTCAAACTTTTGGATTGTACAGGTTAAACCTCTCGCTTGAAGTAGCTTCGCTAAAGAAGAGGCTATGATGCCTTTGCCTAACGAGCTTGTTACACCACCCGTAACAAAAATGAACTTGGATTTCTTGGGATTCCCTTTACCAGACATTGATAGAATTGTTGATTTGGTTACGGGAAACAAAGATAGTGAAATAAAAGCATACCGAATTAATCCTATTTTTATTTTATCTTGCATTCTTATTAATATTTCAATGAAACCTCAACAAATCACCCTCTTTTCAGCCTCAGCGGGATCAGGTAAAACCTATACCTTGACCATCGAGTATATCAAGATGGCGCTCTGTGAGGTAGAATCTAAGGGTTATTTCCGACGTATTTTAGCGGTTACATTTACCATTAAAGCAGCGGAAGAAATGCGTCAAAGAATCTTGCAATTTTTAGCAGGAATTTCAGATTATCCATCTTTTCATCATACACCTACCAGTGATCAGCCTAAGATTCTATCGATAATTGATAAAATTCAATCCGAACTAGCTTCGGAAAATATTCAATTAACGAGAGAGGAGATAGCTACAAGAGCGGCTACGACGCTACAACAAATTTTACAGGACTATGGTCTTTTCTCGGTGATGACGATCGATTCTTTTGTCCAAAGAATTAGTTCGTCCTTTATTGAAGAATTGAAGTTACCGGCTCATTTTGAGGTTCTCCTTGATTCGAAAAGCTATATCAATGAGTTAATTAATCAATTAGTGGATAAGGTGAATGGTTTGGGTAATCCCGAATTGAATGATTTACTCCTTTCCTTTGCCAAAAAAGAAATTGATGAGGGGCGTAGTTGGAATCGGTTGCGCGAGAGTTTGTATGATTTTTTAAAAATTTCTTTAGAGGAGAAATATTTAGCCGTTGAGCCTCATTTGAGTCAGTTTCAATTAGCTGATTTTCATCAATTAGAAAATCAATTAGTTAATTCGATGGCTGAGATGGTTCGAGATGTGAAGCAAGTGGCATCACAATTTTTGGCTATTATAGATAACATCGGTGTAGAAGATAGTATGTATTACCAAGGTTCTAAAGGGCCCGTGGGCATCATGCGTTCCCTTTTAGATAAGAATAAGGTAACAGACGACGAATACAAACATTTACGCAATGCGTTGGATTCTGATACTTGGGTGTCTTCAAAGGCATCTAAGGAAATAAAAGAGCGCATAAATCAAAATAAGCATGAATTAGCGGATATCGCCCTCCAATTTTTAGCATTACAATCGCTATATATAACTAGGTACAACTTTTTGACTTGGGTTTTAAAGGATTTAAAGAAAATTGCTTTATTAAATCTGATTCAACACGAGATGCAGTTATACCAGCAAGATCATTTAGCTATTCCTATATCTGAATTTGCTAAGCGGGTTTATGAAGTAATTTCTACCGATCCTATTCCCTTTATATATGAAAAATTAGGGGATCGTTATTTCCATATTTTCATTGACGAATTTCAAGACACGTCCCTTTTACAATGGAAGAATTTTATGCCATTGATTGAAAATGCAACCTCCGTAGGGAAGAGGAGTCTTTTGGTCGGGGATGCGAAACAGTCTATTTATAAATTTAGGGGCGGGGAAGTGAGTTTAATCGCTTCGTTAGCTACTACTGATTATTCTCTGGTATCATCTCATTTTAACGTGGATTCATTGGATGAACAGCGCTTTGACTATTTATTGCAACAAGTACATCCCAAAGCGCTGAGTGATAATTACCGAAGTGCTAAAGAAGTGGTGGAGTTTAATAATGGCTTTTTTCAATCCCTCGCACAAGATCCGGACCTCATTGAGATTTGTCCCTTGCTTACCCCTTTATATGGTCAGAATTTAATTCAAAATCCAAAGGTGACAGCCGACGAATTTTCAGGTAAAGTAGATCTACTTGTTTATTTAAAGACCAAAGAGAATTTTGGTTATACTGAGCCCGAGAATGAATTTATGTTTGAACAGGTGATGAATCTTATTCAGCATAATCTATCATTAGGATTTCGCTACCAAGATATTGCCATATTAACCCGTAAGAATAAGCATTCACGTTATTTAGCTGTTCGATTGAAGGAAAAAGGTATACCAGTTATTTCATCTGACTCCCTTTTAGTGCATTATTCTCCCGTAGTTGGGTTTTTGCTGTCATTTTTATCCTTGCATGATAATCAGGACGAAAGTTTATTCTTGTATGAATTGGTTTATCAATTTGCGGAAGTTTCGGGCAGAAGCGTTACCAAGGAAGATTTAGCCTTTGTTTCACAACTTTCCTCTTCTAATAATCTTGAAAAGGCAAGTTTGTATTTCCAATCCAAGGGTCATACTATTCCTGAATTCTCTGATTTATTGAATTGGGTGTATGAATTAGTGTCCGTTTTTGATTTATTGAATAATTCATCTGGCCAGGAATACTTGTGGAAATTGCTAGATATCTTAAATGAATATGTAGTTGTGAAGGATAAGTCTGTTAGTGGATTTTTAGAGCACTTTAATCAAAATAGAAATTCCTATTGTATCTCAAGTTCTAGTGAGGCTAACGCAGTAACGATTTCAAGTATTCATAAATCGAAAGGTCTTGAGTACCCAGTGGTTATTTTGCCTTTTGTAAATTGGACTTTTGTGCCTGACAGTGAGAAAATATGGTATGATTTGAGTGAGGTTGATTTAACAGATTTAGAAATTGAGAATAGTGAGCGCTTGAATTTTATTTATGGCCGTGTTAATTCGTCAGAACCTGCGGCTTTCCCTAGTTTAGCTGATCAAACTCAAAAGGAAAAAGAGGCCATCTTTTTGGATGCGTTAAATATGTTATATGTCGCAACCACTAGACCTAAGCAAGCCTTGCATCTACTTTTGTCTGTTCCCAGTGAGGATATGCATAATAAGACAATTTCATCGTATACTAATTCAGTAGGTAAACTTGTGTATGAATTTGTTAAAAATAAGGGCCAAAAAGAGGATTTACCTACCTTTCTCAAGACAGATACTGCTTGGGGATCCGAATATTATCATTTTACATCCCCAAACATGCTTCCCAAATTGGAGTATAATGCAGCAAACAGGGTATCGAAAAGAATTCAAATCAGAGTAGAAACGAATCACCCTTCTATAGCCTTACGAGTGAATTCATCTCGAGCTGATTTATATACTTCAGCCTCTGCTAAAAGGGAAATCGGAAATCAGTTGCATCATTTATTAGCTCAATTACCTGATGTGTCGGCATGGCCTTTTATTCGATCTACCTGCAAAATAGATGTCTCTAAAATTGATGACTTGCTAGC
>CAJCBY010000473.1 GCA_903960725.1 uncultured Cytophagaceae bacterium
ACGCAGATTGTGTAAATCGATCCATTCCTCTTTTTTATTTGAGACGACCCAATCGGTCACTTTTTGGAACAATGCTGGATTCGTTTCATCCATCAAGGCAGCCACCGACTCACGAATCAAATGAATTCCCTGCCAACACATAAATCCGGCAAACAAGAAGGAGGCGATTGAATCCACCCAATACCAATGCGTAAAATAAGTTAATGCCAAAGCAGCAACAACTAAAATTCCGTTATAAGCATCTAAACGCAGGTGTTTCCCGTCTGCAATGAGCGCAGGGGAGTGGGATGAGCGCCCTTTTTGGACTAAAAAATAACCTAATAAGCCATTAATACCAGCAGATACGAAAGAAACAGCCATACCCACATCTAAACTTTTCAGATCTGGCGAGGCATATAAATGCTGGGACGCATGTAGAAAAATATAGGCAGAGGCTAATAAAATAAGCACGCCTTCGAGTCCAGAGGCAAAGAATTCAATTTTACCATGGCCGTAAGGATGATTCAAATCCTTCGGTAAAGACGCTAAATAAATTGAATAATAGGCAAAACAGGCAGCCACTACATTGATAATCGACTCTAATGCATCCGTCAATAAGGTCGTCGAGCCACTCGCATAATAGACCGCAAATTTCGCGACCATGATGAGCACCGAAACGACAAAAGAAAGAAGGACAAGCCGCTGTTTCATTAGCACAAAGATAGTATTTTTACCGTATGGAAACGGAAAACAATCCCTGGAAAACAATCAGTCAAGAAACCGCCTATGAAAATGCGTGGATTCGAGTGGAGCATCACGACGTCATAAATCCTGCGGGAAATCCAGGTATTTATGGGAAAGTACACTATAAAAACACAGCCATTTCCATCGTGGCTGTCGACTCTGAAGGATACACGTATTTAGTAGGGCAATACCGCTACACACTGAATGCATATTCTTGGGAAGTCCCAGAAGGAGGTTGCTCCATCGTATCAGGCGAATCCACTTTAGCGGCGGCTAAACGTGAATTATTGGAAGAAACTGGCTTAGTAGCTACACAATGGAAAGAAATAGGAGAGGTCTACCTGTCTAATTCTGTGAGTGATGAACGAGCGGTGATGTATTTAGCCCAAAACTTGAGTCAACATCAATCCTGCCCAGAAGAAACAGAACAATTAAAAATACGCCGAATACCTTTAAAAGAAGCCATCGAAATGGCTCAAAATGGTCAAATCACAGATGCCTTGAGTGTATTGACCCTCTTAAAGATCCCAGCTTTGCATCTGCTTTAACTCATCATAATCGGTCAAATCATATTTCACCGGTACGATACTAACATAGTTCTCCGCTAAAGCATCTAAATCCGTGTTATTATTCAAATCCTCATTGAATAAATCTCCATCCATCCAGTAATAAGGCTTCCCGTAAGGATCTTTTCGCTCTTCAAAACGCTCTCTAAAGATAGCATTTGCTTGTTTTACCACTTTTACGCCTTGCAAAGGCATCGAAGAATGTGCTGGGAAATTGACATTTAAGGTAAGGCCTTTCGGCAGGCCATGCAGGAGTACCTGCTGGCAAATTTTGATTATATAATTGTGGCAGTGGGAGAAATCAGCATCTGACGCATAATCACACAAAGAAAATCCGATAGCTGGGATCCCTTCCATCGCCGCTTCAATGGCTGCAGACATGGTTCCTGAGTACAAAACAGCTATAGAGGCGTTGGATCCGTGGTTAATGCCGGAAACAACTAAATCGATTTTTCGGTCTTTGAGAATCTGGTGTTTACCAATCTTCACACAATCTGCTGGCGTTCCTGAACACTTGTATGATTGAACATGATTCCCAAAATCATTCGTCTTCACGACTCTCAAAGGTTCGCCTAATGTAATGGCATGACCCATTCCTGATTGATGCGAATCTGGTGCCACCACGACAACTTCGCCCAATTCGGACATGATTTCGGTTAATACACGAATGCCTTTAGAATGAATAGAATCGTCGTTTGCGATGAGAATAAGAGGTTTCATATTTGCTATTTTGACTGCAATTTACAAATTTTGGCCATGATTTTACGCAAAGCAACCCTAGAAGACATACCACTAATTCAAGAAATTGCAGAAGAAGCATGGAGACCCACTTATGGCCATATTTTGACTGAGGAACAAACGCAATACATGATTCCGATGATGTATGCGACAGAGGTACTACAAAATCAAATCGGAATTTTCTTGATTTTAGAAATGGCTGGAGAAGGAATAGGTTATTGTGCCTTTGAACAAACCTCAGAAACGGAAGCCAAGCTAAATAAACTATACTTACGGCCATCTGTAAAGCAAAAAGGAGCTGGAAGCTTTATTATCGAACAAATAAGCGATATAGCGCGTTCAATGGGTCTTTCGTCGATCTTTTTAAACGTAAACAAACACAATTCAGCCGTAGCGTTTTACCTGAAGAAAGGATTCATCAAAGACCATGAAATAGTCCTAGATATAGGTAATGGCTATGTAATGGATGATTACGTTATGCGATTAATGCTATAGCTTTTTCAATCAAAGACTTGATTTGGCCCTCTGGGTCTTTCGAAAATTCATTCGTGATTCGATTCGCTAAAATGGCATTTAAAGAAATCATTTCATGACCCATTGCGCCCGAAAAGGCATAATAAGCGGCCGTTTCCATTTCGATATTGGTGATTTCATGCTGGTCTAGCTTCGCTGCAGCTACCTTTTCTAGAAAATCAGGTCTAATCGAATGAATTCTTATTGTTCTTCCTTGCGGCGCATAAAATCCGGGGGCTGTCAAGGTAACTCCTTTATATGCATTTAGCGGTTCAAATTGAGCCACAAGTTTTGCACTTGCTTTCGCCGCATAAAGTGGCAAAGAATAATCAATCGCCTTAGTCCAAAGCGATAGGATATCATCTGAAATGGATTGAGATGAATCAAAGCCATAAAACTGAGCCAAATTATCAAATCCAATTGCAGCCGTTGAGATCAAAATAGAATCCACTGGAATATGGGTCTGAATACTTCCTGAGGTACCGATTCGGATCAATTGTAAAGATCTTTTTTCCACTTTCTCCAGACGCGTTTGAAAATCAATATTCACTAAGGCATCTAACTCATTCATCACAATCTCCACATTATCTGCGCCGATTCCGCTGGATAATACGCCGAACTTTTTACCCCGTAAAATACCTAAATGCGTCACAAACTCCCGTTTATGTACCATTTCAGTGAGCTCATCAAAATAGCGAGACACAGCAGGAACACGTTCCGGATCGCCGACTAGAATAAGCGTATCTGGAATTTGGTCAGGCCGTAAGTTCAAATGATAAGAACTTCCGTCTGGATTAATGATCAAGTCAGTGGGAGAGAAATAGGTCATGCGCAAATTTATTGATAATTTTCCAATGTAATTAGCCTTACATGAAAAGTAAAAAGTCCGAAATACATGCGAATCTCCGCTCTATCCTAGAGAAAACGTTAGACGAAGCGCGTAGAGAATATGTTTTGGCCAAAGAATCCCGCGATTCAGATACCAAAAGTAGCGCCGGCGATAAATTTGAAACAGGACGTGAGATGATGCAGAGGGAGATGGATAAGCTGAGTGCTTTGGTAGATAATACGCTTAATTCCATAGCGAAATTAGATAGAATAGCTGATTTACCCGCATCAGCGATCATTTCAGAAGGCAGTTTAGTAGAAACTGAACAAGACACGTATTATATCTCGATTGGATACGGGAAACTAGAGGCTGTTTATGCTATTTCTATCGAATCTCCTTTGGGCATTGAATTAAAAGGAAAAAAAGTAGGGGATCGCGTCGAGATGCGCGGTCGAATAATCACCATAAAATCAATTCTATGAAAAATGCACACTATTTCTACCTATTTCTTTCTTTAGTGGGAGGAAGTATCACCTTTTACTACGTGTATGAAGGAATGATGCTAAACCATGGGAATTTTAATGTTGTTGACTTTGTCCAAAGCACCTGGACATCAAACCCGTATGCAAAAAGTTTGAGTTGTGATTTTTGGACGGGAGCCATAACAGGGACCTTTTTTATACTGGTAGAGGGTTTGCGAATTAAAATCAAATACCTGTATCTTTATTTATTAGCAACCGTTTTAATTGGATTTGCCTTTGCATTCCCCTTATTTTTATTTGCTAGACACCGTCAATTAGCCTAATATCCATGGATGAATACATCAAGACTTTTCCGGAAGCAACACAAAAGATTTTAATTGATGTGCGTGACGCCATCCGCTCGGTCGTGCCAGAAGGAACCGAAGAAACGATGTCTTACGGAATGCCCACCTTTAAATTAAATGGTAATTTAATCCATTTTGCGGCGTGGAATAACCATTTAGGCTTTTATCCGACGCCCAGCGGAATCAAGAATTTCGTACAAGAATTAGCTCCTTATGAAGGGTCAAAAGGGGCGATAAAATTCCCCTACCATTCTCCCATGCCTTTAGAGCTCATCAAAGAGATTACAGTATTTAGGGTTCAGGAGAATTTGGCCAAAAAGAAAAAAGGCTCATAATTGAGCCTTTTTTTGTTTTTCTATTTTCTCTGTCCTTTTAAAGGACTTGAATCCTAATTCAGGAGAATACCCTACAGAGTTTTTGGAGTAATACCCTTTCTCGTTATAAGGCCGCTTCCTCGGATGTTCTTTGCATTCCTGGGAACAAGCGCCCTCCATATCCTTCAAACAGGTGGGACAAATTGCTAAATGCTCATTACACTCAGGATTTGCACAATTGACCATGTGATCTGATTTTGTTTGGCACACATGGCATTCAGAAACAACCTCCGGATTAACTGAATTCACCGCCGTAGCGACACGGTTATCAAACACATAGCAAGACCCATCAAAATCCTCACCGCCTTCTTCCAAACCATATTTAATAATACCACCGTGTAACTGGTAAACATCCGTAAATCCTTTTTCGATTAAATAAGCAGATGCTTTTTCACACTTAATTCCTCCCGTACAATACGTAATGACCTTTTTATTCTTCAAATGCTCAATTTCCTGAACGTGATCGGGCAAATCGCGCAAATTCTCCATATCAAAGGTATAAGCACCTTTAAATCGACCCAATTCATGCTCATAATTCGAACGCATATCGACTAAAACGACATCTGGATCATTCTTCAATAATTGCTTAAATTCTTTCGGCTTCAAATGTTTACCCGTTCTAACACGAGGATCAACCCCTAAATCAGAATGAACAATTTCCTCCTTCACGCGTACATGCAACTTATTAAAAGTATGCGCTTCGTGGTAATCGACTTTAAAATCAAAATCAGACCCAGCGAAAATAGGATCATTCTCTAACCACTTCATATAAGCATCACAATCTGCTTTTAGACCAGAAACGGTACCATTTAAACCCTCGGAAGCGACAATGACACGTCCCAAAAGGTTATTTTCAATACAAAAAAGGTGATGTTTTACACGGTACTCCTCCGGATTCGGAATAGGAGTATAGTTATAGTAAAGCAATACACTGTAAGGTTTCATCTTCAACATGATTTACAGATTAAACAAAAAATTAAGTGACGATGGGGAGATTCGAACTCCCAAACCTTAACGGCACTACCACCTCAAGGTAGCGTGTCTACCAATTTCACCACATCGCCAAAAACGGTTAGTAAAATTACCAATTATTTACTTACTTGCCAACAATTACAGAACTCAAAAAAATCAGTACAATGGCTTTAGAAATAAGCGGAAAATTAATCAAGAAATTACCTGAGGTTACAGGAACAGGTAAAAACGGTACCAACTGGATCAAGCAAGAATTTGTGATCGAAACACAAGATCAATACCCTAAAAAGGTGTGTATGTCAGTTTGGGGAGATAAAACACAAGATTTAACTCCAGTTCAAGAGGGTGAAATCGTAAAAGTGCAATTCAACGTAGAATCAAGAGAATACAACGAGCGTTGGTATACAGAAATCCGTGCGTATCGTTTAGATCGTACCGGATCAATTCCAGCAGGAGTGGAGCCTACACCAGCAGCAGGAGGATACCAATTCCCTCCATTAGCGGCGGAGAGTGGAGATGATTTGCCATTCTAAGTAGCTTCGCTACTTCATTTAAATAGCGAAGCTATTTAAATGAAAGCACAAAGAACAAAGCAAAAAGTACAAAGTTTGCATAAAAAAAGGGGCCTACAGCCCCTTTTTTTATTTCTTCATGAAATGTATAGCCGAAGGCTATTCCTACTTTATTCTTTGTGCTTTATGCTTTATAATTTGCGTTCAAGCGCCATCGCTTGATGCACAATATCCGCCTCAATAAACGTATCTCCATAAGGCTGAAAACCCAATGAAGCATACAACGGCATAACGGAAACTTGTGCATGCAGATAGTAATGAGTACAATCAGGGTATTCTGAAGCGGATTCGGCAAAAATATGGTGAATGATTTGGGAGGCATAGCCGTTGCCACGAGCTGATTCTAACGTTGCAATACGTTCTACTTTAATCCCTTTGTCTGTCTTACGATAACGGCCAGTGGCAACTGGGACATCCTCTTCAAATAAAAGAAAATGTTTTGCCACCGCGTCTAATTCGTCAAATTCCTCAGAGGGCAAGCACTTTTGTTCTTTGACAAACACCTCAGTACGAATCGCAAAAACCTGTTCGATTTCAACTGGACTGATAGCTTGGATGATTCTATTTTTCTTGCTTTCCATACGCCTCGATAATTTTACGCACTAAACGGTGACGCACCACGTCTGAACCGTCTAATTCAACAAAAGCAATGCCGTTTATACCGGAAAGGATGCGTTCTGCTTCCCCTAGACCTGAAGTCTGATTTTTAGGTAAATCAACTTGGGATTTATCACCGGTAATGATGGTTTTGGATTGAATGCCCATACGCGTCAAAAACATCTTCATTTGCATGGAGGTTGTATTTTGGGCTTCATCTAACAAAATAAAGGCCTTATTTAGGGTTCGACCTCGCATGTAGGCCAGAGGCGCGATTTCAATCGTGCGATTCTCTAGATAGAATTTAAGCTTCTCCGCTGGAATCATATCATCTAAAGCATCATAAATGGGACGCAAATAGGGATCGATTTTCTCCTTTAAATCACCAGGCAAAAAACCAAGATTTTCTCCAGCTTCTACGGCTGGCCGCGTGATGATGATTTTCTTGACTTCTTTATTTTTCAACGCTTTCACAGCAAGAGCCACCGCCGTATAGGTCTTTCCAGTACCGGCAGGTCCAATCGCGAAGACGATGTCATTCGTGGTGGCTGCGTCGACGAGTTTACGTTGATTAGGCGTTTTGGCCTTAATAACAATTCCTTTATTGCCAAAAAGAAGCACGTCTTTATCCTCCACCCAAGGCTGTTCTGACTCTTCTCCCGTCGGATTTAAAACCGAATCAATATAGGACTGCATGTGTTTTTCAGAGAGGGTATGGTGCTTATCCAGATGAGCCACGCAGGAATTAACAATGGCTTCCACAAGAGCAATTTGATCATTTGATCCGCGGACGGTTAATTGCTCACCTCTAGCGATGATTTTTGACTGTGGAAAAGCGTGAATCAACAAATTGATATTCACATTTGCAACACCTAAAAAGTCGATTAGGGAGACCTCAGAGAGGGAAATTATTTTTTCTAACAAGTAAAAATGGGTTTAAAACGTACAGGAGTAAAAATAAGAAATTCTTGAAATTTAATATCTTCCTTTATAAGATAATTTTGAAAATTTAACGTAAAATTGTGGTATGGAATCTAACACCCCTTCATCCATTTATAAAAAAGGAAATCAGTCACCTGCCGGAATTCGTTCCTCAGCAGGACCAGCTCGTTTAAGCGATTTGGGATTAGGAAAATTACCTCCTCAGGCCGTTGACCTAGAAGAAGCTTTGTTAGGTGCCTTAATGTTAGAGAAAGAACCTTTAGCGAACGTCATCGAGTTATTAAAACCTGCCACTTTTTACAAAGAAGGACATCAGTTGATTTTCGAATCAATACAGGGTTTATTCCAAGCTTCACAACCCGTTGATTTATTAACGGTAAATAATTTTCTGAAGCAAAATGGCACGCTAGAGAAGGCTGGAGGCACGAGTTATTTAGCGCAATTAACCTCTCGGGTTAGTTCAACTTCTAACGTTGAATTCCATGCTAGAATTATCATAGAGCAATATTTAAAGCGTCAGCTTATCCAAATATCCTCGGAAATCCAACGCTTATCCTATGAGGACACCTCAGACGTGTTTCACTTATTAGATAAGATGGAACAAGAACTTTTCACGATTGCAGAATCTAACATCCGTAAGAATTACGAGAGTATGTCGGATATCTTGAAGAAGGCCGTGGATGAATTAGAGAAGAAACAACTCCAAAAAAGTGGCTTAACAGGTATTCCGTCAGGATTTACTGACTTAGACCGCCTAACATCTGGCTGGCAAAGACAAGAATTAATCATTATTGCTGCTCGTCCGGGTATGGGTAAGACGGCCTTCGTCGTATCAGCTTGCCGTAATGCAGCGGTTGATTTTGGCCATTCTGTTGCTCTTTTCTCTCTTGAGATGAGTGCAGTTCAATTAGTTAATCGTATTATTTCTGCAGAAGCAGAAATCGAAGCAGAGAAGATTCGTAAAGGTAAATTAGAACCGCACGAATGGCAGCAATTGCATACGAAAATCAATAAGTTATTTGAGGCAAATATGTTCATCGATGATACGCCAGCCTTATCTATTTTAGAATTAAGAGCAAAATGTCGTCGTTTAAAGGCCCAAAAAGGCATCGACCTCATCGTCATCGATTACTTGCAGTTAATGACGGGGGATAGTTCAGGAAAAGGTGCCAGCGGTAATCGTGAACAAGAAATCGCCCAAATTTCCCGTGCCTTAAAGCAATTAGCAAAAGAATTAGATGTGCCCGTTATCGCACTTTCTCAATTAAATCGTTCCACTGAAACCCGTGGAGGTAATAAGAAACCTCAACTTTCTGACCTTCGTGAATCCGGAGCCATCGAGCAGGATGCCGATCAGGTTATGTTCATCTACCGTCCAGAATATTATGGAATTACGGCCGATGACCAAGGTAATTCAATTACAGGAATGGGGGAGATCATTATGGCCAAAAACCGTTCCGGCTCCCTAGACAACGTTTGGCTGAAATTCATCGGTAAGTTCACCAAATATTGCGATTTAGACTTCCAACCTTTCTCCAATAACGAGGGCGGCAATTTCGATTTAAGTGCGCTAGGTGATCAAACATCTGCATTTGAATCAGGAAACGATGCCGTATTCAAAGGTAGTAAGATGAATTTACCGCCGGAGGATTATGATCCGTTGAATACGCCGTTTTAAAAATTGCTAAGCAATTTTTAAAACTCAAAGTTCAAAGAGCAAAGCACAAAGAATAAAGTTGGAATTCCCTTCGGGAATACATTTCTGAAGAATAAAAAGGGCGATTTATCGTCCTTTTTGTATTTTATTGCAGTTAGAGTAGAGTTAAATTAGGCATTAGAATATTTTATTGCGCGGTTCAAGAAATTATTGCGCAGCACAATTTCGGAATCGCGTAATGAAATAATCTATGCTCTTAATTTCAACCTCACTATATTCTCCACATGATGCGTCTGGGGAAACATATCCACCGGATGAACCACATCAACCTCGTATGCCACATCTAGTAAGGCTAAATCTCGTGCTTGAGTTGCAGGATTACAGGAAACATAAACTATTTTCTTTGGCTGAACTGCTAAGATCTGATTCACCACATCTACATCCATTCCTGCACGCGGAGGATCGGTGATGATGACATCAGGAACCCCATGAATAGCAATAAATTCTTCTGTCAATACTTTCTTCATATCTCCTGCAAAGAAGGTAGCATTCTTAATACCATTTAACTCTGCATTAACGCGAGCATCTTCCACGGCCATCTCGACGTA
>CAJCBY010000474.1 GCA_903960725.1 uncultured Cytophagaceae bacterium
CTGGAGTTTTCAGAGCCTGGTGGGATGATGGATCAGTATTCAACGGCCGTGGGGAATGTAATTTATTTAGGCAGTGTGCCTGAGATTCACATTGAAACCTATGCAAGGGATTTAGGTACTTTCGTTTTAGGGGATTCGGAAGAGCCTAAAGACACCCTGGGTATTTTGAGTCACGTGAAGTTTGGGATGTTAGGTGGGATGAAAAAAATCCAGGAGAAATACCCGGATTTTGATTTAGCCACAGAAAAAGATCCTTCGAAATACCGCGACTTGTTGACAGACGATGAATGGGTGCTTTTGCAGGCGAATATCAGTGATCGTGATTTGTTGTTAGAGGCGAAAGCGATGTTTGAAGGGAAAATTGCCTGGTCAGATGAAAAATTAGGTTCTCTATTAAATGAACATCAAGTAAATTTGCGGGAGCATAAACGAATTTCTACGCCCAAGATCAACCGAATGTTGCAGGCGGCTTTGGATGCGGGAGCTTTGGGAGGAAAAATAAACGGTTCTGGTGGTGGCGGATGCATGTTTGCTTATGCGCCTAAGAACCCGGAAAAAGTGGTTGAAGCCATCGAAAAAGCGGGAGGCAAGGCCTATATTATAACAGTAGATAAAGGAACAACGAAAATTATATGAAGAAGAGATTATTGATTTTAGCGGGTGGTATGGCCTCTCGCATGAAGAAAGCTTTAGCGGAAGAGAATAGTGATTTAGACCCGAAATTAGTGGCACAGGCGAATGCGGTGACCAAAGGGATGATCCAAGTAGGGAAGAATGGTAAGACGTTGATTGATTATCAATTATACAACGCGCACTTAGCAGGTATCGAAGAGGTGATGCTACTTTTACATCCCACAGATAACGTTTCACAAGAGTATTGTGAGTCATTAATGTCAAAAGACGCAACATGGGGGATGAAAATCGTCTTTGCTCGCCAACAAATTGCAGCCGATCGTGAAAAGCCAGCGGGTACTGCAGATGCGGTGTACCAGGCTTTATCTCAGCACGCAGACTGGCAAACAGGACGCGTGATTGTGTGTAATTCAGATAATCTGTATTCGGTGAATGCGCTCAAGACGCTTTGGGCTTCACCTGTCCCTCAGGCTTTAATTTCGTATCACCGCGATAGTTTATTGTATCCGGAGGAGCGTATTTCGGCTTTTGCTTTGATTCGTACGGATGCAGAGGGGTATTTATTGGAGATTATCGAGAAGCCTACCAAAGAGCAGGCGGATGAATTAATGGCGAAACAGGGTCGTTTAGGCGTTAGTATGAACGTGTTTGTGTTTGAGGCGAGTACATTCTTGCCCTATTTGGCAAAAACACCATTCCATCCTGTCCGCAACGAAAAAGAATTGCCTACATCCGTGGTGATGTTCGGTGAAGGACAAGGCAAAGGTTTCTTCGCGATTCCGTTAGCGGAGAATGTGCCTGATTTGACTTCTAAAGAAGATATCTTAGTGATGCAGAAATATTTAGAGGAAACGTATGGTGATTTCTAAAGCTTAATGCTAAATTGTGAGTGATAACCTATTCACTCTATGACTTTATTGATTGTAATTGCTAGTCTTGGCCTTTTAGTACTGTTAATCACGTACTGGAAGGTCAATTCGTTTATAGCCTTTTTGCTCGTGAGTATTTTCGCGGGCGTTTGTTTCGGTTTGCCGCTGACTGATATTGCGAAGTCTATCCAAAAAGGGTTGGGTGATACGCTCGGATCTTTAGTCGTCATTCTCGTTTTAGGAGCGATGCTGGGTAAATTAGTGGCTGCCTCTGGGGCCGCAAAACAGATTTCAGGCGCTTTAATCGATCTTTTTGGGCTTTCGAATATTACCTGGGGGCTGATGCTGAC
>CAJCBY010000475.1 GCA_903960725.1 uncultured Cytophagaceae bacterium
GCGATTGGTGGCGGTGTTTTGGATCTTGGTCTTCCCAGTCGAAATACCATTCCTGTAGGTTGCCTTTGGCGCCTATTTGATAGGGAAGCATTTTGGCTAAAGCCTTTTCCAAAGAGGCCTGGAAAGAAGGGTCTTTCTTCAGGATTTTTTCAGCTGCGATTAAGTCCAAAAACAATTCGCGTATCATCGCTAAATCGGCCGTTGCCCCGTAAGTCGTAGACCCTTGGTAACCTGTAGGCGTAATGAATTTATTTTCTGGCGAAGTAGATGGCGAGGTGATCAAGCGACCATTTTTGTCCTCAATAAGCCAATACAAGCAGAATTCAGCCGCACCACGCATCAAAGGGTAGGCCTTTGCCTCTAAGAATTTCTTATCCTGAGTGAACAAATAATGTTCCCACAAATGGGTAGAAGCCCAGGTCGCGCCCATAGGCCAGTTCGCCCAGCTCGGATCTCCGTTCCCGAAATCACCCACCGGATTCGACATCGCCCAAATGTCTGAATTGTGGTGAACCACCCAACCCGGCGCATCGTAAAATGTCTTTGCCGTAATGCGTCCCGTCTTTTCGAGATTCTCTAAGAAGCCCAAAAACGGGGCATGCATCTCGCTCAAATTCGTATTCTCTGCCAGCCAATAATTCTCTTCGGCATTAATGTTCATTGTGTAATTACTCGACCAAGGCGGTCTAATGTGTGGATTCCACAGTCCTTGCAAGTTCGCTGGAACGCCTGGAGTTCGCGAGCTCGAGATCAATAAATAACGCCCAAACTGGAAGTACAATGTTTCGAGGTAGTTATCCTTTTCGCCTTTGGCATAACGACGCAAACGTTCATCCGTAGGTAATTCCGGTGCATTATCTGAAGGTAAACTCAAGTTCACGCGCTTGAAATACGGCTGGTAATCCGCTAAATGGCGCGCTAACAATTGCTCCGCACCTTTAAAACTGGCCGCTTGTAAACGTTTTTCAGACAGCTCATCCTCGTTCAATCCCTCCTTCGAAGGGCTCTTGTCAAAGCCATTAAAACTCGTCGCCATCGTCACTAAAATCGTCGCGTCCGTTCCGCCCACCATCTGCAACGTCGAATCCGTTCTCAGCACTTTTCCATCTGCCGACTGGATCAAAATGTCTGATGCAAAACGTGTCCCTTTTGAATCATCGAACATAATCGGATTCCCTTCCTTGCGCACATAATTAGGATCAGCCCTCACCGGCGCCGTCCCTTTCGCATGCAAATGGTTCACCGTCGATTTCGTTGCGTATTTCAACAGCGACTTGAATTGAACCGTGAAGTTCAGCCCTTTTTTCTCCTTACTCGTCAAGTGAATCACGAACACATTGTCCGGATGCGAGAAGAAATATTCCTTGCGAATCTCGTTCGTCCCCGTTCGGTAATGCACGGTCGAAACGGCCTTATCTAGATTCAATTCACGGTGGTATTCCGTCGGATTTTCGTGATTAAAGTCTACGTAAAGCGTTCCCAGTGGCGCATATGACTCCGAGAATTTGCCTTGAATTTTACGGACCAAAGAATCCGCTGCTTTATAATTTTCGAGACGCAAAGCCTCGCGAACCGCCGGCAAATGTTTGTAAGCCTCCTTATTCATATACGGATCCATGGGCTCCCCAGACCACAAAGTCAAATCATTCAAGAAGATTTTATCGCTCTTTGTCCCGCCAAAAACCGTCGCCCCCTGCTTCCCATTTCCGAGCACAAGCGCCTCTTCAAAATATGTCGCCGGCTTATCGTACCACAAACGCATCGGCTTTTGTTGTGCGAATGTAGAGAAGGCTAAAAGAGATAAAAGTAGTATGCGCATCTTGTTATTTTTTTATTGCCAAACGACC
>CAJCBY010000476.1 GCA_903960725.1 uncultured Cytophagaceae bacterium
ATGCGCCCCCATCCAATATTCAGCATAGGGCAAATGATTTACATTCTCTACACCCATCAAATTGGGAAGAAAGGTCTTACCTCCCCAATCATAATGCCTATGTTTTCCTTGTAATTTATACGCTTTTTGCATGTAGATAAAATGTCGATGTTTGGGCTATAGTATAAAGCTAAATGAATTTTAAATGAGCAACAAAGAAATTGGGAATTTTGGCGAAAATACAGCTGTCCAGCACCTTAGTAAATTAGGCTATGAGATTCTTTATAGAAATTGGAGATATAAACATTTAGAAATAGACATTATTGCTAGCAAGGACAATCTCTTGCATATAGTTGAAGTAAAAACCAGAACCAGTATTGAATTTGGTTATCCTGAACAATTTATAAACAAACAAAAAATGCAATTTCTGAAAAATGCAGCAGCACATTTTCAATACCAAAACCCTGACTGGAAATACTTGCAGTTTGATATAATCTCCATTTTCTTTAATGAAAAACAAATATGGGAACTAGCCTTTTTTGAGGATGTCTATTTCTAATAAGTATTAGCCAATTAGTTCCTGCATTTTCTCCACCATTTTATAAGTGGCTGGACACAATTCAACATTCTGCTTGTGCACATGCATATACTCAGTCATTTTTCTTTTGGTCAAGTGTGGAAATCCAGCACAGTCTGCTGGTCTTATTTCATAAATATTACACTTATTGGTTTTCAAATTTAAAAACTGACAAGGCTGTAATTTATTCAACCAATCTTTATCCTTTTTATCGTATTCCAAATACTTTTCTTTAAAAGCAGCCGGCGTCATTTCTAAATGACTTGAAATTCTTTTAATATCGGTGGGCGTAAAAGTGGGGCTCATTGTTTTGCAACAATTCGCACAACTTAAACAATCTATCTCTTTCCAAACTAAGGGGCTAATTTTTTGAGTTAATTGATCTAGACCTTTAGGCGTGTTCTTTTCTATTTTTTTAAGAAATGATTTTAATTGTTTCCCGTTATGCCTCACTTTCTGCTTAAATGATCTTAAATTTACTTTCATATGTATGATTAATCTGAAGCGAAATAAAATCATTAATGCATAACTATCAAATCTTTTATTAAAACCTATGAATTGGGCTCCCTATAAAAAAGGATTCAAAGCATTCTTGCAACTCGAAAAGTCGTTAAGCGCTCATTCTGTGGAAGCCTACCTAAGAGATATTGATAAATTAACCAACTACCTTGAATCAAATGAAGAGCCGCTGAGCCCTGCAGAAGTTACATTACAACATTTGCAATCCTTCATACAATGTATTGGTGAAATGGAAATGGCCCCTACTTCTCAAGCTAGAATCATTTCAGGCGTAAAATCTTTTTTTAAATATTGTCTATTAGAACAAATTTGCACTGTCAATCCAACTACCTTACTACCCAGCCCTAAAACTAGACGCAAACTACCCGATGTTTTAAGCTTTGAAGAAATTGAATTACTAATAGCTCAGCTTGATTTAAGTAAACCAGAAGGAGGCCGAAATAAAGCAATTTTAGAAACCATGTATAGTTCTGGC
>CAJCBY010000477.1 GCA_903960725.1 uncultured Cytophagaceae bacterium
AATAAATCAGGCGTTACACCTACGGCGGCACCTACGCGAAGTCGGCCTAGGGAATCTTTCGATGCTAACGGGTGTGACTTGCGTTTTAATATATCCTTATAAGTAATCAAACCAATCAACTTTCCATTTTGGTCGATGATGGGTAATTTTTCGATTTTGTACTCTTGCAAAATGCTCTCGGCCTCTTCCATGCTGATTCCTTCTTTGGCCGTAATCAAATTATCCTTCGTCATGATCTCATTCACGGGACGAGCAGTTTGTTTTTGGAAACGTAAATCACGGTTCGTCAAAATTCCTACCAAGCGACCGTCGTTATCGATCACCGGAATGCCTCCGATCTTGAATTCCTTCATGATGCGTTGTGCATCACCTAAAGTAGCGTTGTTTTTCAACGTCACCGGATCGATGATCATCCCTGATTCTGAACGCTTTACCTTGCGAACTTGCGCGGCTTGCTGAGCAATCGTCATGTTCTTGTGAATGATTCCGATGCCGCCTTCTTGTGCTAAAGCGATGGCTAAATCGGCTTCCGTTACCGTGTCCATGGCTGCGGAAACAATCGGAATATTTAACCAAATGTTGCGTGTAAGGCGTGATGAGGTACTTACTTCGCGGGGTAAAACCTCGGAATAAGCAGGAAGCAAAAGTACGTCGTCGTACGTTAAGGCTTCAAAAAGAAATTTGGTGGAATCAAGCATAGCAAATAATTTGAACCGGGTGTTGAATGAGTGCCCTTATTTGCAGGACAAAATTACACGAAATTTCTCAAATATTTCAATCCTTTTCTTAATTTTTCTCTCAGATTTAGATTTTTAGCTGTAAATTGCGCCTTGAATTTTAAGCCTTCGTAATGAACTATCAACCTCAGGATTTTCTTCCTATTTTTGTTCAGCTATTAGCTGCTTTGGCATTTATCGTCGCTACGATGTTAGCCACTCACGCATTAGGCCCTAAACGACATTCTAAAGCGAAAGATGATACTTTCGAATGTGGGATTGAATCGATTGGTGATGCGCGTACCCCTATCTCAGTTAAGTATTTTCTAGTAGCCATTCTTTTTGTGCTATTCGATATAGAAATCGTCTTCATGTATCCATGGGCAGTGAATTTTAAAGAATTGTCTTGGAATGGTTTTTATGAAATGTTAGTATTCATGGGCTTGCTTCTAGTAGGCTTCTTATACGTATTGAAAAAAGGAATTTTAAAGTGGGAGAAATAATGAGTGATTCAACAGTTCAAGTAGCTGAAGCGCCTCCAGGAGTTGAGGGAGCTGGTTTTTTTGCAACATCTTTAGATAGTTTAGTGGGGTTAGCTCGGGCTAATTCACTTTGGCCTTTACCTTTCGCCACCTCTTGCTGTGGTATTGAGTTTATGTCTACGATGGCATCCCATTATGATATTGGTCGTTTTGGTGCGGAACGTTTAAGTTTCTCTGCACGTCAAGCAGATGTTTTAATGGTGATGGGAACGATCTCTAAGAAGATGGCGCCGGTTGTAAAACAGGTATATCTCCAAATGGCTGAGCCTCGTTGGGTATTATCCGTAGGGGCTTGTGCTTGTTCAGGCGGTATTTTTGATACCTATTCTGTACTTCAAGGAATCGACCGTATCATCCCAGTGGACGTTTATGTGCCAGGTTGCCCGCCACGTCCGGAGCAAATTTTGGATGGCTTTATGCAGATCCAAGAATTAGCTAAAAAGGAAACAACACGCAGACGTAACGAACCAGAATACAAGGCTTTATTAGCTTCATACGGAATCGAATAACTATGAACGATAAGATAATCGAAGCGCTTCTAGCGCAGTTTGGTGAGGAGGGTGTTTATGGAATAGGGGAGTCACATGGCATTTTGCAGGTGACCACGGAAGTTGAGAATATCGTTCCGATGATCCATTTCTTGTATGCACACCCGGTATTTAAGTTTCAATTTTTGACGGATTTGGCTGGAATTCATTTTCCGGAGGCCAAAGGTCAAGAACTAGGAGTGATCTACCACTTGCACAGTTTGGAAAACAACGTACGTCTTTGGATTAAGGCCTATGCGCCTATCGAAGCGCCTAATTTCCCTACAATCACTGGACTTTTTGCTACGGCAAACTGGATGGAGCGCGAGGCGTTTGATTTTTATGGTATCATCTTTGACGGTCACCCTAATTTGACCCGTATCCTGAATATGGACGAGATGGATTACCACCCGATGCGTAAAGAATATCCGTTAGAGGATGCGACGCGTCACGATAAGATTGATGAATTGTTTGGACGATAATAAATAGACATGTCTGAAATAGCTTTAGTAAACAGCCCTAATGTAGGATTAGATAAAACACAAAAAGGGGGACCTTATGTGAATGAATTATCTACGTTAAACTTAGGTCCTACGCACCCAGCGACACACGGTATCTTCCAAAACATCTTAACGATGGACGGAGAAACGATCGTAGACGCGGAGCAAACGGTGGGTTATATCCACCGGGCCTTTGAGAAAATCGCAGAACGTCGTCCTTTCTATCAAATCACGACTTTAACTGACCGCATGAACTATTGTTCAGCTCCGATTAACAATATGGGCTGGCACATGACGGTAGAGAAATTGTTAGGGATCGAAGTTCCTAAGCGCGCGCAATACATGCGTGTAATCATGATGGAACTTGCACGTCTAACGGACCACATTGTTTGTAATTCCATCTTAGCGGTAGACACCGGAGCCTTAACGGGTTTCTTGTATGTATACCAATGGAGAGAGTTCATCTACGAGATTTATGAGGAGATGTGCGGTGCACGTCTTACAACGAATATGGGTCGTTTCGGTGGTATGGAGCGTGATTTCACGCCAGTAGCGATTGAGAAAATCCAAAAATTATTAAAAGAACTTCCAGCTGCGTTAAAGGAATTCGAAGGATTGGTGATGCGTAACCGTATCTTCATGGACCGTACCCAAAACGTGGGTGGAATTTCAGCTGAGCGTGCGTTAAACTACGGATTTACAGGTCCTAATTTGCGTGCCGCTGGGGTGGATTACGATGTTCGTTCAATGAACCCGTATTCATCTTACGAAGATTTCGAATTCGATGTACCGGTAGGTACAAAAGGAGATACCTACGATCGTTTCTTAGTGCGTGAAGAGGAGATGTGGCAAAGTTTGCGCATCATCCAACAAGCGATGGACAACCTTCCTGAAGGGCCATACCATGCAGATGCGCCGCATTATTATTTACCAGATAAACAAGACGTCTACCACAACATGGAGGCTTTGATCTACCACTTCAAAATTGTGATGGGAGAGATCGATGCACCGGTGGGTGAGGTTTACCATTCAGTAGAAGGCGGAAATGGGGAATTAGGTTTCCACTTAGTTTCTGACGGGGGTCGTACACCTTACCGTTTGAAATTCCGTCGTCCCGGATTTATATATTACCAGGCTTTCCCAGAGATGATCAAGGGAACCACCCTTTCAGATGCGATCGTAACGATGTCATCGATGAACGTAATTGCAGGAGAGTTAGATACTTAAGACATGAGCAAGATTGTTTTCCCAGCAGAAACGCTGGAATTAGTGAAAAAAATTATCACCCGCTATCCGGAAGGGAAGCAGAAGTCGGCCATTTTACCGATCCTTCACTTAGCGCAAGCCGAGTGGAAGTGGTGCTCGCCAGAGGTGATGGATTATGTAGCGACCCTAATGGACATCAGTCCGATCGAGGTATACGAGGTGGCGTCATTCTACACGATGTTCCACTTGGAGCCAGTAGGAGAGCATGTGATTGAGTATTGCCGTACGGGCCCTTGTTGCTTAATGGGTGGTGTGGAAGTATACGATCACTTAAAGAAACGTTTGAAAATTAATACCGGTGAGACGACGAAGGATGGTAAGTTTACCATCAAAGAAGTAGAATGTTTGGCCGCTTGTGGATGGGGTCCTGTATTCCAAATCCGCGAAAAATACTACATGCACCTAACGAACGAGAAGGTGGATGAAATTATAGATGAATTGAGCAAATAAGGCCTAGGATGAAGATATTAACCGAACATATAGACGTACCTAACATCGACACAATAGATGTGTTTATGAAGTATGGTGGGTATTCAGCGGTCAAAAAAGCGTTAAAGAAAATGACCCCTGACGAGGTAACCGAAGAGGTGAAGAAGTCAGGTCTTCGTGGCCGCGGAGGCGCAGGTTTCCCGATGGGCATGAAGTGGTCATTCTTAGCGAAACCAGAGGGAGTACCTCGTTATTTAGTGTGTAATGCGGACGAATCAGAGCCTGGTACGTTCAAGGATCACTATTTGATGTGGAAATCACCACATACCTTAATTGAAGGAATGATCGTTTCTTCGTTTGCCCTAGGAGCAAATACCTCGTACATCTACGTACGTGGAGAGTTAATGTATGTGATTGCTATTTTAGAAAAAGCCATTCAAGAGGCGTACGATAAAGGATTATTAGGAAAGAATATTTTAGGTTCAGGTTATGATCTTGACCTATTTGTTCAGCCTGGTGGTGGAGCTTATATCTGCGGAGAGGAAACA
>CAJCBY010000478.1 GCA_903960725.1 uncultured Cytophagaceae bacterium
ATCGTACTCTTTTCTGCATTGTAAATACGGCCGTGAAGAAAGTGGACATAAGGGTAATCCACCATTATAGTGTTGGCCAAAATTCTCCAAAGTCGCGAACGTAATTCCTCCTCCCATCGAGTGACCCATCATAAAGGTCGAGTCCGGCTGGCCCATCTTTTTAATAAAGGCTTGGCGTAATTCTTCGGTCGCATCTACCCCCTCCGCCATCGCAAATCCCTGAATCGGATAATCCGAGGCCGCAATTGCAAAACCCCGATCTAAAATAACCTGTAAGCGCTTGTCTAATCCCGCATTCGCACTCGCTGCTGGGGTTCCCATAAACTGGTAACCGTGAGCATACATCACGAGTTTTTTATTCCATTTAGCCGGCATCAAGATTTGATAGCCACCGCCTTTTAGGCTGCCTAAATCGATTTTTTCTTGTGCTAAGATAGTCGTGCTAAGTGCGAGAAAGAGGAATAGTTTTTTCATAGTGCTAGTTAAGAGAAAGCAAAATAGAGAAAAAATGGTAATTTGCAGTATGGAGAAGCCTTATATCGTCGATCAAAAATTCGAGAAAGAAAGCACACTCGCCATCGGCGAATACGAACATTGTGTTTTCAAAAACTGCCAGTTTGAATCAGCCGATTTTAAAAATTTCCAATTCGTGGACTGCAGTTTTGAATCCTGCAATCTTAGCTTGATCCAACTCAGCGGAGCCGCCGTCCAAAAAGTTCATTTCAAAGACTGCAAAATGCAGGGTCTTCGCTTCGAAGCCTGCAATCCTTTTTTGTTCGAAGTAAGTTTCGAATCCTGTGTTTTGAACCTTTCCTCTTTCTACCAAATCAAGGGAAAGAAAACCAAGTTTATGAGCTGTTCTTTGCACGAAGTGGACTTCACAGAAGCGGATTTCTCGGAAGCGGCTTTCGATGAGTGCGATTTAGCTGGAGCTCTTTTTGACCAGACGAATGTGAGCAAGGCGGACTTCCGCAGTGCCTTTAATTTTGTGATTCATCCCAGCATTAATCAGATCAAGAAAGCGAAGTTTTCGCAAGACGGCTTAGCGGGTTTATTGCAGGGCTTTGACATCTCTATATCCTAATATGAAAAAAATCTTATTCCTACTCCTGCTGAGCACTACGCTTTTCGCGAAAGGCCGCCTTCCTCGTACAATCGTTACCACTGACGGCGAAATCGATGACGTAGATACCTTCATCCGGATGCTCTTGTACTCGAATGAATACCAGCTGGAGGGATTGGTATATTCCAGTTCAATGTGGCATTACAAAGGCGACGGAAAAGGGACGAAATTTACCTCCGAAATGGAGATGACGCGAAAAATGTATGGCGCGAAAACGGACCTGCGCTGGCCGGGTGTTAATTGGATTCAAGACTTATTGAAAGCCTATGGCCAGGTGCATTCGAACCTGATCTTACACGACAAAAACTACCCAAGTCCTGCTTATTTAAACAGTTTAGTCAAGGTGGGGAATATCGATTTTGAGGGAGAAATGGAGCATGTGACGGAAGGTTCAGAATGGATCAAAGCGAAACTTTTAGATCAGGATCCGGAGCCCATCTACTTGCAAGCTTGGGGTGGAACGAATACGATTGCGCGTGCTTTGAAATCGATCGAGGAACAGTATGCGGGAAAGCCGGGCTGGGAGGCATTGAAAAGTAAAGTCTCGAAAAAAGCCATC
>CAJCBY010000479.1 GCA_903960725.1 uncultured Cytophagaceae bacterium
ATGTTATCTAGTCTAAAATTAGTCTACTTTTTTATTCATCTTTTCCTCATCGGGGGGTTGCTAATTTTGATTTTTCAGGGGGCTAGTAATGTTCAGAAAAAGCTGTATTTGTCTTTATTAATTTTTATCCTCTTAAATCTGATTCGTCTTTTGCTGAAAGAGAATGGGAAAAATTGAAATGATTAATTTTGAACTACTATCATTTAATCTGACGAATCCGACCTTACTTTTTTTCATACTGGGGGTTTTTGCAAAGTATGTAAAGAGTGATTTAGAGGTTCCTGCCGCATCGAAAAACTTCATATCCTTATATTTATTATTCTCTATCGGATTCAATGGTGGCAGCGAGTTAGCCGTATCGGGTATTACTGAGCAGGTGATAATAAGCCTCTTTTTCGGGATGTCACTTGCATTAATTATCCCACTTTACACTTTTTTCATCTTACGGGTAAAATTAAAATCCCATGACGCTGGTGCCATTGCTGCATCCTATGGATCTGTTAGTGCGGTGACCTTTGTCTCTGCGGTTGCTTTTTTAGAGATGAATCACTTAAAAGTAGGCGGTGAAATGGTGGCAGTCATGGCATCTATGGAGTTCCCAGCCATTATTATGGGGGTGATTTTAATCAATCTCTTTCCGGATAAAACTTCAGCGCTCGATAAGGCTCCAGTTCAATGGAAAGTAGCGTTGAAGCATTCGTTGACAAATGGAAGTGTGTTGATGATTTTTGGCAGTTTGTTGATCGGATTTGTTTCGGATTCGTCACAGTCAGTCGGGATCAAACACTTTACCTCAGATATATTTAAAGGCTTTTTAGCCATTTTTTTGTTGGATATGGGAATGGTGGCAGCTAGCAGGTTTAAGGCTTTTAAAAAGCAGGGGTCATTTTTATTAGTCTTTGCCTTGCTAGTGCCACTATTCAATGGTGTATCTGTTGCTTACCTGACGCAATTCATAACGGGCGATGTGGGTAATAGATTGATATTCTCCATTTTAGCAGCGAGCGCATCCTACATTGCTGTTCCAGCAGCGATGCGTTTAGTAGCACCTAAAGCTGATCCAGGCATTTATATTCCCATGGCTTTAGGGGTAACTTTTCCGCTTAATATTACGTTAGGATTGCCATTGTATATGCAAATTATCCATGGCTAGCGGGCATTATTTCGATAATAGAAAAGTTGTCATTGCGACGAAGCACCAAAAGGAAGAGGTGATAGGTCCAGTATTGAAAGAGGCTTTTGGGATGGAACCCATTATTCTTGAAGATTTTGATACCGACGTATTGGGAACATTTACAGGAGAAGTGGAGCGTATTTTATCGCCCATGGAGGCAGCTAGGGAAAAATGTGTTTTGGCATTAGCGCAATGCGATGCTGATATTGCGATTGGATCTGAAGGATCTTTTGGTCCACATCCAACGCTTTATTTTTTACCCGCGGATGAGGAGTATTTAGTGTTACTAGATCGGAAAAACGAGCTGGAAATTACTGTTAAATCGTGTAGCTTGCAGACGAATTATGCATCCTTCGAAATGGATTCTGAGGTTAAGGTTGCAGATTTTTTACAGCAAGTGAAGTTCCCTAGTCATGGCTTGCATGTGAAATCGTCAGGGGGCTATATTGAAAAAGGAATTACCTCAGAAAACCAATTGAATGAGGCGATTAAAGCAGCTGTCAACCGCTTTGGAAACTATACTCTTGAAACCGACATGCGCGCGATGAACAATCCTACGCGGATGTCAGTTATTCAAGAGTTGACGCAAAAATTAGTGGAAAAAATGAAGCGCTGTTGTCCTAGCTGTCAAAGGCCAGGATTTAGCCCAACAGATGTCATCAGAGGTCTCGTTTGTTCCTGCTGTTCACTGCCTACAAAATCCGTTAAAGCGGTTATTTATACCTGTGAAGGATGCCACTACACGCAATGCATTGATTTTCCCGATTCGAAAATGACAGAGGATCCTATGTTTTGTGATTTTTGTAACCCGTAGAAGAATTATGATTACGACAGATATACAGTTAATTAAAGCGCATTTAGAACAGGGGGAGGTGGTAGGAATTCCCACTGAAACCGTCTATGGTTTAGCGGCTAATATTTACGATGACCAAGCGATTGCGAAAATTTTTAGTACCAAAGGAAGGCCTAACACCAATCCCCTGATTGTGCATGTTAAATCGATGGAACAGGTACGCACATTGGTGGCGGAATTCCCGCCGAAAGCGGAGTTGTTAGCGAAGCGTTTTTGGCCTGGTGCCATGACATTAATTCTTCCTAAAAGTGAGCTAATTTCCCCAGCAATTACTTCGAATCAATCGACAGTTGCGATCCGAATGCCTAAGCACTCGACTACGTTGGAATTATTAGAAACGTTAGATTTCCCTCTAGCTGCTCCCAGTGCTAATCCCTACAATCGAATTAGCCCAACCCGTGCTGAGCATGTGGAGGCCTATTTCCCGAACATCCCCATTTTAGAAGGAGGGGCTTGTGAGGCAGGAGTGGAGTCTACCATTCTTTCGTTTGATGGCGATGAAGTAGCCTTGTTAAGACATGGCGCAATTTCCATCGAAGAAATTGAAGCAGAAGTGGGACGTATTTTAGATAGAACCTCGTCTGAATCTGTGCACTTGGCACCTGGTAGAAGCAAGAAACATTATTCGCCCTTGTGTGAATTAATTATCAGCTATGAGCCGCTGTTTATGTTGAGCGCAGTACAAGATAAGAAGGTAGGTATTTTATGGTTTAATGAAGTAAAGATTGCTAGTTCCAAAGTCGCTATTAACCATATTCTTGCCCCGAGCGGTAGTTTTAAAGAGGCAGCTGCGAATATGTATGATGCCTTGCACCAATTAGAGAAATCAGGGGTTGACTTAATTATTGTAGAACGTCTCCCTAATTATAATTTAGGCCGGACGATTAATGACCGACTTGAAAGAGCAGCAGCGAAATGAAAAAACAACTACTTGTAAACGCTAAAATAGTTAATGAAGGCGCATCCTTTTTCGCGGATGTTTTGATTCATCACGGGCGGATTGAAAAAATAGCGCCTGCTATTTCTGATCCTACCGCAGAGGTAATCGACTTGCAGGGGAATTATTTAATCCCTGGCATGATCGATGATCAGGTACATTTTAGAGATCCAGGACTGACTTATAAAGGAGATATTACGACGGAATCAAGAGCGGCTGTGGCTGGCGGAGTGACGTCTTTTATGGACATGCCTAACACGGTTCCTAACACCTTGACCCGAGAATTATTAGAACAAAAATACCTAGCCGCATCAAAACAATCCACTGCGAATTATTCCTTTTTTATGGGCGTAACGGCCGGGAATTTAGAAGAGGCATTGCGCGTGGATAATGAATCAGTTTGTGGAATTACCGATGATGGTTTGTACTTTAATGAGCAGCAGATTTTAGCGAATAATCCGGAGTATTTAGAAAAGCTTTTCTCTCGTGCTGAAACGTTGGTCGCCTTGCATAGTGAGGATGAATCCTTTATTGATCGCAATTATGAGCATTATTTCGAAGAGACAAATGGCCAAATTCCTTTTTCTCTGCACGCAAAAATTCGAAGTACGGAAGCTTGTGTAACAGCTACAAAACGTGTGCTGGGGATTCAAGCGAAATACAATAATAGGCTTCATTTTTTTCACATTTCAACCGGTGAGGAAGCCTTTCTTTTCCCTGCCTCATTTGATTACAGGGCAAAGCGTGTAACGGCGGAAGCCTGCGTACACCACCTTTGGTTTTCGGAGGCAGATTATGAAAAAAGAGGCGGCGCCATTAAATGGAATCCGTCTATCAAAACAGAACAAGACCGCCAAACTTTGATTCAAGCCTTAAAGGAGGGTAGGATTGATATCATCGCATCGGACCACGCGCCGCACAGCAAACAAGAAAAACAAGGGGCCTATGAGCAAGTAAAATCTGGAGCGCCTATTGTACAACATAACCTACCCCTTTTGTTTGAATTGTCATCTCGCGGGGAGATTTCCATCGAGCAAATCGTAGAGAAAACCAGTCATCGTGTAGCAGATATTTACCGTTTGAAAGAAAGAGGTTATTTGCGCGAGGGGTATTTTGCGGATCTTGTAGAAATGGATGTGAACGCTCCATGGGAAGTCACCGAACAATCGCTTTTATACAAGTGTGCTTGGGCTCCTGTCGTAGGGGAGAAATTGTCGACTAAAGTGAAGCGTACTTTTGTGAATGGAAATCTCGTTTTTCAGGAGGATAAATTTATTTCAGAGGCCAAAGGGTCCCGCTTATTTTTCGAAAAGATTAGGTAGCATTTTTTTCATCAATACATCCCTTTGCGCGTCATCCCCCAGCTGAAAAATATGTTCGCCATATTCTACGAATCCATTTTTCTCATAGAATCGAATGGCTCTCGGATTCATTTCCCAAACACCTAGCCAGAGATAGGGGGACTTGCGAGCTTTTGCGATGGCTAAAGCTTGCTCGTAAAGGAATGCCCCCACCTTTTTTCCATGGTATTTTTGTAGCACATAAATACGCTCGATTTCTATCGAATTCGGGTCTTCTTTTTCACTTTGGGCATTGCCAAAATTGACCTTTAAATAGCCAATTATTTCACCGTCTTTTTCTGCGAAGTAAAACTGCGAATTTTTGTTTTGCAGTTCAGTTTTTAGCTTGCCCTCGGAGAATCCTTCATCTAAATAGGCGGCCATATTCTCTTCTGTATTGCCGTCCGAATAAGATTCCGAAAAGGTTACTCGCCCGATGGCTTGCAAGGCAGCGAGATCTTCTATGGTAGCTTGACGGATTTTTAGGGTATAATTAGGCATATTATTGGCCGCTTAAAAGAGTAAATAATTTTTTGTGTTCATAAAAATTCTCCCGCCCTATTTTATGTTTAACTAAGATTTTTGCGTTAACTAAATCGTCTAAATACCGGATTGCGGTATTTCTACTAACACCTAAATCCTGCTGAATGTATTCAATTTTGGTATATGGATATTTGAAAAGACTATTTATTAGATCTTGGCTATATATTTTGGGTGCAAATGTTCGGATTTGTGTCTTTTGCTCCTGCATCAAAAATCGGAGTGCTTGAATTAATCTTATCCCTTCTTGGGCTGTTTTTTCAACACCATCTAGCATAAATATTAACCAGGCCTCCCAGGTATCATTTACGCGAATTTCTTGAAGTAAACGGTAATAGTCATTTTTGTGAGTAATGATGTAGCTACTTAGATAAAGAATGGGCAAACTTAAGAGTCCTTTTTGGACCAAATACAAAATATTAATGATCCGTCCCGTTCGACCATTACCATCATAAAAGGGGTGAATACTTTCAAATTGATAGTGAATAATGGCCATTTTTAATAAGGGGTCAAGGTCCATCATTGAATCGTCATTTATGAAGGATTCTAGATTACTCATCAAATTGAGGATGGTATCGTAGTCTTGTGGGGGCGTAAAAATAACTTCACCCGTTTGATCATTTACTAATTTTGTGCCGGGAAGCTTTCTAAATCCTGCTCTATTTTGCTCGACGACTTCTTGAATTTGAAGGATCGTATTATTTGTTAATAATCCGGTTGATTTAACAAGGTCAAAGCCTTCAATTAGTGCTTTGGCATACTGATGCACCTCTTTAGCGGTAGCGCTAGCAAATTGTTGGTTTTGAAAATTACTTCGGTAGATTTCATCAAAAGTACTGATGATATTTTCGATTGCGGAACTTTCTCTGGCTTCCCTGAGCGCCAATGTCTGTAAAAGAATATGTTCATTCGGCAGGCTACTTATGACACCTTTAAATTCTGCCAAAGCCTGATGTGCTAATGCCGATTTCCGTAAAACAGCCTTGGTTTCTATATCTTGATCCAAAGGTAACAAACGGATAGTTGTCTTTTCCATTTCGAAATATAACCCAAAAATTTAATTATTTGGGTTATGTCAGTTAAAAGTAACCCAAATAATCAGCATTTTGGTTTATTTGAACGTAAACTTTTGTCGTTTATTCAAAAAGTAGGTCCCGCCATCAAAAATTAAACGTATTTGCAGCTATGACAGCATCTCGCAAAACTTCCTTGACCGCCGGTATACTCTACTTGCTTACTTTTATTTCTATCCCGACTTTGTCGCTTTACCACGAAATCCACCAGCCTAATTTTATCTTAAGTTCTGCACCATCGAATGATGTGGTACTAGGGGGTATATTAGAATTGTTGATGGCTTTGGCTTGCATCGGAACGGCGCTGGCGTTTTTTCCGGTTTTGAAGAAGCAAAACGAAATGCTGGCCTTGGGTTTTGTGGCCGCTCGGATTTTAGAGGCGACGTTGATTTTTGCCGGAGTTGCGAGTTTGTTAACAGTATTGAATTTGCGAGGTCTGGGTGCAGAGGCGCAAGTGATGTCCCGAGGATTAGTGATGTTTTATGACCGTTTGTTTTTGATTAGCCAAAGTTTCATCCCAGCCGTCAACGGGCTCTTGTTAGGAACGCTCTTATATCAAACGCGTTTAGTCCCTCGTATTTTGCCCATCATTGGAATTATTGGGGCCTTTACTTTAGTGGCTGGAGATGTAGCCGTTTTGTATGGTGTTTTTGATCAGCGAGCACCTTTAGCGGGCTTATCTGCCGTTCCGATTGCGTTGTGGGAATTTTCGCTGGGTATTTATTTGACGTTTAAAGGTTTTAAAGAAAATGCCGTAATTTTAGGCTAATGAAAATCCCTATTTACCAAGTCGACGCCTTTACGAACGAACGTTTTAAAGGCAATCCTGCCGCAGTTTGTCCTTTATCTGACTGGCTTCCGGATGCTGTAATGCAAAACATCGCTGCCGAGAATAATTTAGCAGAAACAGCCTTCATTGTGGCAGCTGGAGCACAATACGAAATCCGCTGGTTTACACCCACCGTTGAAGTAGATTTGTGTGGGCATGCGACCTTAGCAAGTGCCTTTGTATTGTTTAATGAATTGGGTTTTGCGGAGGACCAAATTAACTTCGTTTCACATCGAAGTGGTCCTTTATCCGTGACAAAGATTGGCTCCGTTTTAGCCTTGAATTTTCCGGTTGATTCTTTGATTGAATTACCTTTTAAACCGGATTTTGAAGCATTAAAAGTACACCAAGTCCGAGGTATTATCGTCACAGCTCTCGGTGAAACAACTGATTTTGTCTCGCGCTTTTTTGGCCCAGCTTGTGGGGTAAATGAAGATCCAGTAACTGGTTCAGCACATACGACTTTGACTCCTTACTGGGCTTCTGTGTTAGGAAAAAATGAATTAACCGCTCGTCAATTATCTTTACGAACAGGTTCGCTTTCGTGCAAATTACTCGGAGACCGTGTGGAAATTGCGGGAGAAGCAATGCTCTATTTGCGCGGCGAGATTAATGTATAAAGATGAAAAATTGTAAACCAGCAAAGTCGGGTGGAATGCTATCGAAACAACAAAAGCCTGTTTCAGATATGCACCATAAAGCAAGTCTTATTCCTAAAAGTGCATTCAAAAGTAATTTGGTAAAAGCAGTCAATAAACGAGTTAACAACCCCTATAAATTATAAATAAACACCTTGCCTTACGCTCCGGTTAAGCAATGGGTTATATTCGTTTAGCGGATGCAACACCTCCAGCAGAGATTTGTTCTAGTCTGAAACATTCTACCTTGAAAAGGGTTTGTCATTTATAGGCAAGCCCTTTTTTTATGCAAGGCGTTAAAAAACAACATTTACCCTCCAAAACCTGTCCCGTCTGCAATCGCCCTTTCGCCTGGCGCAAGAAGTGGGAGAAGAATTGGGACCAAATCATCTATTGTGGTGAAAAGTGTAGACGTAGCAAATAAGTTTTCTGAAGAAGATATTGACCGGATCATCCAAATGGCTTGGGAAGATCGTACGCCTTTTGAGGCGATCGAGTTTCAGTTTGGCCTAAAGGAAAAAGAGGTTATCGAATTCATGCGTTTGAATAGTAAGGAGTCGAGTTTCCGCATGTGGCGAAAACGAATGACTGGCCGCGGCACTAAACATCTGCAAAAGCGCGTTGCGGTAGATCCGCGTTTCAAATGCACGCTGCAACGCAGCATCAGCATGAATAAAATCAGCAAGCGCTAGTGGAATTCCCTACGAACCTCGCCGCCGTTTACGAACGCATCGATCAATTCGATCCGGAAAAATACGCGCGTTCACGTAATTTTATTACCGGCGGTGTGTCCTATCTTTCCCCCTATTTATCGCGTGGTTTTATCACCGTACCTCAAGTAGTGAAAAGATTAAAAGACCGCGGAATTGGGTTAGCACAAGGCGAAAAATTTATACAAGAATTAGCTTGGCGAGAGTTTTACACGCGTACTTGGTTTCAAAAAGGGGATGCTATTTTTGAGGATATTCGCCATCCGCAGGAGGGCATTGAGCGCTTTGGAATACCGAAAGCGGTGCTACAATCCACGATGGGAATTCAAGCATTAGATTTGGCATTAACGAATTTCCCAACAACAGGCTACCTGCATAATCACCTCCGAATGTACCTTGCCGCGACGATTTGTAATGTGGCAAAATACCATTGGCTAGAACCTGCCCAATGGATGTATTACCATTTGTTGGATGGCGATTTAGCGAGTAATGCGCTGAGTTGGCAATGGTGCGCCGGAACGTTCAGCAATAAACTGTATTACGCGAATCAGGAGAATATTAATCGGTATACGGGGAGTCAGCAAAGAGGGACTTTTTTAGATTTTGATTACGAGGATTTACCCTCGAAACTTGTCCCTGATCATTTATGTAGATCGGTTGAAGCGGAGCTTCTATTTACTCCACCTACGACGAAACCGATGGAATTAATCGATGGAATTCCTACCTTCATCTATACCCATTATACACTCGATCCCACCTTTCACGAGGGCGAAGCGGGTAACCGAATTTTGGTCTTAGAACCGAGTCATTTTTCGAAGCATCCGATGGCCCCTAAGACGATGGAGTTTATCCTGTCGCTGGCTGAAAATATACCGGGAATTCAAGTCTATTATGGAGAATATGCGGA
>CAJCBY010000480.1 GCA_903960725.1 uncultured Cytophagaceae bacterium
AGGTGTAATCCATCATTTGGAAAACCATATGCGAAGGATCATAATTTAGGCCAAAATTTGCCGATGGAATAATTGTAAACAATTCATCCCAAATTTTAGGCGTCGTCATTAAATTCTTTCCACCCGGCCATTCATCATCGGTAAAGAACATGGGACAATTTTCGATCCCTATTTTGATCTGTAACGAATCGGCTAAGGCAATAATCTCCGGCCAAACTTCTGTAAAACGACCCATATTATAGGCCACATTCTTCGTGTAATCACGACCCACAAAAGTATTCACCCGCGCTATTCCTAAAACAGCCGCTGCTTGAATAACCTTCTTGATATGCTCACGGTAAAAAGCAGCTTGCGTTTCATCCGGATCTAACGGGTTAGGATAATAGCCTAAAGCGGAAATCTTGACAGGATGTTGCGCTAATTTAGCCTTCAAGGTTAACAGGTCTTCGGTGGTCATTTGGTCTACCGAAATGTGTGAAACACCTGCGTACCTTCTGGCATCAGCTGAAGAAGAGGGCCAGCACATGACTTCTACACACGCAAAATTTTGTTGATGAGCATAGTCTAAAACCTCAAAAAGGCTTTTATTAGGGAGAATTGCAGAGACAAAACCAAGGTCTAACATCTTATTTCTTTTTTTCTACTATAAAAAATAACGCAAAGGAGGCTGAAGCAATCCAAAGACCAACTGCCTCTCTAGCTAATTCTTGATTATGGGTTTTCATACTTAATCCATCCGTTATGAAACCTTCCCAGGCCGTCATTTCAATCCACAATTGTAAGCCGGCGAAGAATGATAGGCAAAACAGAACGATCAAAAGTTCTGGATTTGTTTTGTCCCGTAGCGCCTGAAAAGACGTATAGGCGGCCGTAAGATATACAGGAACCCATAAAACTGGATCAGGGTCATTTAATTGCCAGTAGGAAAACAAAAGGAATATGATTCCGAATAAACCTCCCAAAACTGTTTGTGCCTTTCTCATCTTAATTACATAGATTTTTTACGGCATCAGCTGCGCCCGGGTAATTTAATTTTTGTGCTTGCTGAAATGCAAGGCAAGCTTTTTCTTTCTCGTCAGACTTGATATAACTAAGTCCTAGGGCATAATAAGCTTTGCCAAAAGTAGGGTCAATTTCTGCAGCCTTGGCAAAATCAATTATCGCTGCGGCATAATTTTCCTCTTGAAACAAAATATTGCCTCGGTTGTAATAGGCATTGATTTCATTTGGAGTCAATTGAATGGCTTTACTGAAATCGGATTTTGCTTTTGCGGGTTGTGCAAGTGCCGCTTGAATAATTCCTCTTTGGAGATACCCTGCACTAGAATCTGGCTGAGCAGCGATGGCTTTATCGGTAGGTGCTAAGGCCTTATCCCAAACCCCTTGTTCCATCAAAACCGCCCCTAAGTTAAGTTGAGCGGTGTATAGGGAAGGTTTTAATTCAATAGCCTTTCGATAAGCCGCTTCCGCCTCGGGATAATTTTTCTCTTGAAATAAGATCACACCCTGTAAATTATAGGCCTCAGCAAGACCAGGGTTCTTTTCAATGGCTTTTTGGAGTGCTTCTTTCGCAGATACGGTTTCTCCTTTCTGTAAACGAGCCTTTGCTTCCTCTAACCAAGCTTCTCCTGAAGTGGAACAAGCCCACACAAACAGCAGACTTAAATATAGAATAGATTTTTTCATTACTTAAAGTTAAGGGGCTAATCTAAAAAAACGATATTAATTTTGAAAAAAGCTCCTTTTTTGCCATATTTGCATTGGCAAATTACCAGCTCCCGCTGAATCCCCCAGGTCTTGATCGAAGCAAGGGTAGGTCGGTTGTAGCGGTGAATTTGCCATTTTTTTGTTATTAAAAATCTGACCTATGAAATTTTTTATCGATACCGCGAATCTAGCGCAAATTAAGGAAGCTCAAGACTTAGGTGTTTTGGATGGTGTTACTACGAATCCATCCTTGATGGCTAAAGAAGGTATTACCGGAAAAGACAATGTTTTACGTCATTACAAAGCGATTTGTGATATCGTAGAGGGCGATGTTTCTGCTGAGGTAATTGCAACGGATTACGAAGGAATGATTCGCGAAGGCGAAGAATTAGCTGAGCTAGACGATAAAATTGTAGTGAAGATTCCCATGATCAAGGACGGTATCAAGGCCTTGAAATATTTTTCTGAAAGAGGGATTAAAACGAATTGTACGTTAGTATTCTCTGCGGGTCAAGCTTTGTTAGCTGCCAAAGCAGGAGCAACCTACGTTTCCCCTTTCATCGGTCGCTTAGATGACATCTCTTTCGATGGGATTGAATTAATCGAACAAATTCGTTTGATCTACGATAATTACGAATTTGAAACGCAAATTTTAGCGGCATCGGTTCGTCACCCAATGCACATCATCAAATGCGCTGAAGCTGCGGCTGATGTCATGACTGGCCCATTATCTGCTATGCTTGCACTATTGAAGCATCCCTTAACTGATAGCGGTTTAGCTCAATTTTTAGCGGATCACGCAAAAGTAAATTCATAATTAACCTAGGCGATTCTTATGTCTGTTTTATCTTTTGAACAAGTAACAATTTCTCAAGAAGGTGTTAACACACTAGAAGACATTAATTTGACGATTAATGGCGGTGATTTTTATTATTTGATTGGAAAGACAGGATCTGGAAAAAGTACCTTATTCCGTAGCATCTATGCTGAAATAGGCATACAATCGGGAACAGCTTCTGTAGCAGGGTATTCCTTGAATTCGATTAAACGTTCTGAAGTACCTTATCTACGTCGTAAATTAGGATTTGTTTTTCAGGATTTTCAATTGTTAACGGATCGCAATGTAGAGAAGAATTTATCCTTTGTAATGGAGGCTACAGGTCATCAAAACAAGGATGAAAATCGATTGAAAATAGAAGAGGTTTTAGCGCGAGTGGGCATGAGTTCGGCCATTTCTAAGCGCATTCATCGCCTTTCTGGCGGTGAGCAACAGCGTATCAGTATTGCCCGCGCTATTTTAAATAATCCAGAGTTATTGCTTGCGGATGAGCCTACAGGGCATCTAGACCCAGAGGTTTCCTTGGAAATTATGCAATTGTTTAAGGAATTGAATCAAAGTGGCATGGCCATTATTATGGCTAGCCATGATTACAATACGATGGCCAAAGTTCCCGGTCAAATCTTGAAATGCGAAGGGGGTAAAATCTTCCCTGTTTCCAGCCTTTAATTAAATTATTTTCCTGTATAGTAAATGACCGGAATAATACATTCCTCTAAGGAAATTCCTCCATGTTGGAACGTATTTCTATAGTGATTTACATACTGATTAAAATTGTTTGGGTAGGCGAATAAATTATCTTCTTTAGCGAATACATACGTAGTGGAAACGTTCGGTTTCGGCAAGAAAATATTCTCAGGTTTACGGCAAATCATCATTTTGTTTGTCGCATCCCAATTCAAATTTTTCCCCTGTTTATAGCGCAAATTCGTATTTGTTTGGCGATCTCCGATGATCTTTATCGGATTCTGTACGCGTATCATTCCGTGATCGGTGGTAATTATCACGCGCCCTTTTTTCTCAGCGATTTTCTTTAATAGATCAAATAGGGGAGAGTGCTGGAACCAGCTGGCGGTTAAACTGCGGTAAGCAGATTCATCCGGCGCTAATTCTTTAATCATAGCCATGTCTGTGCGTGCGTGAGATAGCATATCTACGAAATTATAGACGATAACGTTCAAATCATTCGTAGCTAATTTATTAAAATTTTCAACCAATTGTTTTCCTTGGTATTGGTGTATAATCTTGTGATAGGAGCTTTTAGCGTTGATTTTTAAGCGCTTTAATTGTTCTTGCAAGTAAAATTCTTCGTGTTTATTGAAACCCTCTTCGTCTTCTGAATCCCCTACATCATATACCCATTTGTCCGGGTAATTTTTCGCGATTTCGGATGGCATCATACCAGCGAAAATGGAATTGCGCGCGTAGGCTGTCGTGGTGGGTAAGATGGAATAATAGTTATTTTCTGACTCTAAACGGAAGTACTCCTGTATCGATTTGTCCAACGTTTTCCACTGGTCAAATCGTAAATTATCTATTAGAATAAAATACAGCGGACTCTTGTCATTTA
>CAJCBY010000481.1 GCA_903960725.1 uncultured Cytophagaceae bacterium
ATCATGACGCCTGGGTCGCGTGAAGCCATGCGGTAATGTAAAATACTCTGTTCTGGTTTTCCAGGGACAATGTCGAAACTCAAATTTCCGGACCCTCTACCTGCTGCCACCGGTGCTTTGAAGAAGCCGTAAGCGGTGCGATCTTTGGAATCCCAAGTTAAATAAAGACCAGATGAACGAGCGGGACCCGTCGGATTATGGCAGTGTGCACAGTTGATATCGAGGTAGGCTTTTACGCGATCATCGAGGGAAGCGCTAGCGTCAGAATAATTGACGAGGGCGGGAATATGGTCTTTAGGTAAGCCCTTTAATAATCCTGTAGTCGACCAGTTTTGTAATTGATGACCATCGTTTAACTGTCTGACGGATGGGCCAATGGGCGTCATTTCTCCAGACCTTTCATGGCAACCCTTACACTGATTCATATTAGGCACCTGGTATTCGAACGATTGCTTTTTACCCGCGCCATCAATCCGGGAAACCTGATCGCTACCTCCTGCGACTTCGAGTACAGCGTCCGTTTGTTCTTTGTTCCAAATATAGGGCAGAGCCACCCAGCCTTTGGCCTCATGCAATAAAACGCGCGTTTCCATCAAGCGACGGCCCTTCTTAGGGTTACGTTCATCGATAGGATAATAGAAGGTTTTCACGATGGCGGTACCTACCGGAAACTGCAAAACAGAGTCAGGATTATAGGAAACGGATTGCCCCGCGGGAAGCTTTACAAAACGGAGTTTCGAGGCATAGTCTGAAAAAAGGGGCGAGTTTAACGTGTAAAGAACGACGCCATCCGACGGAATTTGCTCCTTTAGAGTTCCTTTGAAAAACCCGTAATCAGATAGGTTTTCCTTGTAGTCCGCATCCGCTGAAACGAGGCCAATAAACGCTAACAACAAAAGGCAGAAAATGCGCATTAGAACTTGATAGATTTCACGTTTTCAAAATCACAATCGAACAAATCTTTCCCTTGTTTCAAGCCTTTGAAGTCATGTTCTGCATCCAAGAATGCGGTACTTTGGTTCACATTATCCCGCACACAAATCGAATAATCTAACGGGTATTTCCCATCTGGACCTACTTTTTTCGGATTCAAAATTCCATCATATATGACCGCCGGCACGTTCCGACCAAAGCGTAAAACGAAGCGGTACATTTTACCAAAACGGCTGTCCATAGGCACGCGCCTCGGCTTCCGTTCGAAGGTATTGTGGTGAATTGAAATAGCCGTGGGATAGGGATCGTATTCCTTATCTTTTATCTCATTCTCCGTCATAAAATAGGAGATGACTGCAACCCCAATCGTGGCATGGTTGATAATTTTATTTTCAAAAAACTCGACATTACTTGTCGCTAAGACCATCATCCCCGTTCCCTTGGGCACATTGCCTACAATGTTCCCCTTAGGGGCAAAATTCTTTAAATTATTATCTTGTACTAGGTTGTGGTGGACACGCACGTGTCCGCCCTTTTTTTGGACTAAATCCGGTAAATCAAATACCAAAATACCCCCCGTATTACCTATCGCTTTGTTATTATACACATCCGCATACAGCGAATTTTCGATTTCAATCCCGGCCACGTTTTGGTAGGCTGCTGAATTTCGAACGATAATGTGTTTTGATTGACCTACATAAATACCCGCATCAGAAGCGCCAATCGCAATACATGAATCGATTAACACATTCTCGCACAAGACCGGATAGAGCCCATAAGAGCCATTAGTGGATTTCGGTCCGCCTGTCCAGGCAGTCTTTACGCGGCGAAAAGTGATACCCTTCACCTGCATGGTCTTAATTAAATCTCCCTTAGAATCCTCCGTGGTCATATCCTCGATAACGATGTTTTCGCAGTTCGAAACTTTGATGCCTTCAGCGCCTTGGGTTTGGCCTTTGAAACTCAGAATCGTCTTATCCATACCCTTGCCACGCAAGGTAATGTTCTTTTTGCCTTCTAAAGACAGGCTTTTTGTCAGCTGAAAACGACCGGCCTCGATTTCAATCGTGGACCCATTCTCCGCTAAAATAAGGCGCTTTTGTAAGTTTTTTTCGAAATCGGCCTGACCTAAAGCTGTGAAGCTCAATAGACTTAGGCAAAGTAGAAGGTGTTTCATTAAATAGGATTAAGGCACTCGAAATTAGGAATAATTTCATAATATTACCGCTAACAACCTGTAAACTATGAAATTCATTACGCTAAGCATCCTATGTACTTGGGCTTTTTGTGCCTCTGCACAAGTAGAAAAAGCCGAATTTATCTACGAAACTGCCCCCTATCCGTCCTGTCACGCCTCTACGATAGAAGAAACCCCGGGTGGATTAGTGGCTGCTTGGTTTGGGGGGAAGCATGAAAAAAGTCCAGATGTGGGCATTTGGTTTAGTCAATATACAAAGGGGACGTGGTCTACGCCCGTTGAAATAGCGAATGGAATTCAGCCAGATGGGAAGCGTTATCCGCTTTGGAACCCCGTATTATACCAAGTTCCGGGAAAAGAATTAATCCTTTTCTACAAAGATGGTCCAGCACCCGATAAATGGTGGGGCATGCTTAAGCGCTCATTCGATGGCGGAAAAACCTGGACTGCAGCAGAAAAACTACCGAAAGACATTTATGGCCCCATAAAAAATAAGGCTGTTCTTTTAAAAGATGGCACCCTATTATGCCCGTCTAGCTCGGAAGACAATGACTGGAAATTGCACATGGAATTCACTCGCGACTTAGGCAAAACATGGTCAAGAACGGGACCATTGAACGATGGAGTGACGACTTCAGCTATTCAGCCTAGTATTTTATTTCTACCGGACGGACGACTGCAACTGGTTTGTCGATCTGAAAATGGCTTTGTTTTACAGGCCTTTTCTTCCGATCAAGGTAAGAGCTGGACTGCGTTAGCACCCTCAAGTTTACTGAATCCTAATTCTGGAATCGACGCGGTGACACTGAAAGATGGCAGACACGTAATCGTTTATAATCCAGTGAAAAAAGGGCGTTCGCCTATTAGTGTGGCTATTTCAAGCGACGGGAAAACATGGAAAGATATCGCCACATTAGAGAATGAACCGGGAGAGGAATTCTCTTATCCAGCGGTTATTCAAGCCAAAGACGGCAAAGTCCACATCACCTATACTTGGAAACGCAAGAAAATTAAGCACGTTATTCTATCGCTCTAATGGCATTACTCGACTTTTTGTTGATTCTAGTTTACCTACTGGCCATGGTGGGAATAGGGCTTTATTTTTCAAGAAAAAACAAGAGCTCGGATCAATTTACTACCGCCTCTGGAGCGATTCCGGGCTGGGCTTTGGGGCTTAGTTTTTATGCCACCTTTTTAAGTGCGATCACATTTTTAGGCGACCCGGGGAAGTCTTTTGGGTCGAATTGGAATCCCTTTGTTTTTAGTCTTTCCATTCCATTAGCGGCCATTGTGGCGACGAAATGGTTTGTGCCCTTTTACCGTGAAAGTGGAGAAATTAGTGCTTATACCCATTTGGAAAAGCGATTTGGCGGATGGGCCAGGACTTATGCAATGGTTTGTTTTATCCTAACTCAATTAGCTAGAATGGGGACGATTTTTTACGGAATCGCGTTGACCTTACATGCATTGACTGGAATCGATATGCGCCTGATTATTCTGGTGGCTGGCATTTGCATCATTCTCTACACGGTGTTAGGCGGGATGGAAGCAGTGATTTGGACGGAGGTTATTCAGGCCATTTTGAAGACGATAGGAGCCGCTTTGATTCTCTATTTAATCACCTTGAAAACGCCTATTAGTACAATTATTGACACGGGAATTCGAGAGGATAAATTCAGCTTAGGAACCTTTGATTTGGATTTTCAGACGAGCTCTTTTTGGGTGATTTTACTCTATGGATTTTTCATTAATTTGACGAATTTCGGTATAGATCAAAACTACATTCAGCGCTACCATACTGCAAAAAATCCAGGCGATGCGGCGAAAAGTATTTGGCTTTGTGTTCTCTATTATGTGCCTGTTTCATTTTTGTTTTTCTTTATAGGAACGGCTCTTTACAGCTTTTATGGAGAGAATCCTGCCCTCATCCTCGAATTAAAACAGCAGGTTTCCATCGAAAAAAATATCCCGCTAGACGTATTAAAAGCGAGTGATTATGGCGACCGTGTTTTGCCCTTTTTTATGAAAACGCAAATCCCCTCTGGATTTTTAGGCTTACTAGTGGCGGCACTGATGTCCGCTGGAATGAGCACGATGAGCAGCGGCATGAATAGCTCTGCGACTGTGTTTTTAAAAGACATTTATTTGCGTTATATCAACCCCGTGGCAGATGAAAAAAAGCAGTTTCGGATCTTGCTTTTTGCGACCGCTTGCATGGGGGCTTTAGGTATTGTTTTTGGCATTAGTATGATCGGAGTGAAAAGCCTTCTAGATGTGTGGTGGAAGCTTTCCGGGATATTTGCGGGAGGAATGTTAGGCATATTTTTACTAGGATTCCTAGCTAAAAAAGTGCGTAATTCAGAGGCTAAAATCGCAGCGGCTTTAGGGCTAATCCTCATTGCGTTAATGTCATTCAAGGATAACTTGCCTGAAGCTTTGCAAATTCCATTAGATAGTAAAATGACGGTGGTTTTAGGCACACTGAGCATTGTAGGAATCGGTTATTTTCTTCATAAAATACGATCGAAATGAACGCATTGCCACGAGGTTTTATTCCAGTCATGCTAACACCGTTTCAGGACGATTTATCCATTGATTTCGCGACTTTGCGTCTCTTGTGTGATCATTATATCGATCATGGGGCGGTAGGTCTTTTTGCGAATTGCTTATCGAGCGAGATGTATGAATTGTCAGATGAGGAGCGCTTAGCTGTGATTAAAACAGTGGTCGATCAGACAGCAGGGAGAGTCCCAGTTGTGGCGACGGGAACTTTTAGCGGAAGCATCGAACAGATGGCCTCCTTTTCGAACCAAGTGTATGCTTTAGGGGTCGATGCGGTGATTATTTTGAACAACCAATTCGTGTCTTCTGAGGAATCCGATGCGGTATTTCTTACGCGCATCCGTCGCTGGATGGAGTTGACACCTGGCGTTCCTTTTGGCATTTATGAGTGTCCTGTTCCCTACAAAAGGTTGGTTTCAATTCCTGTTTTAACGGAGCTTTTAGCGTCGGGTCGCCTATGTTACCACAAGGATACATCCTTACATATAGATCAAGTTAGGGCGAAAATTCAGGCAGGAGCAGGCATGCGTTTCGGGGTTTACGATGCCTATATGGTAC
>CAJCBY010000482.1 GCA_903960725.1 uncultured Cytophagaceae bacterium
TACGGAAATATACGATTAAATTTTTTCTTTGAAAATTGCTATTTGTTCAAGGCCAGCTGGGCGCTGTCTACTTTGATAGGCCACTGCCCTTTGAAACCTGATTGGATGGCTACATCTGGACGCATTTTTTTGAGTTGTGCCACGCCTTTTTCGCTTACACGGGTTTGCCATATATAAACACGCTTCAGCGCTTTTATTTTAGCTAGTGTTTGCAGGCCTCGGTCACTGATTTGTGTCCCTACCAGATTTATCGACTCTAAATAGGCCAAGCTTTTTAGGCTCTCCAGATCCTGGTCAGTAATTTTTGTGTGCTGTAGATCAAGGAAAATCAACAAAGGCATGTCTGCTATTTCCTTCATAAAATCTCCGCTAACTTGTGTATTCCCTAATTTTAAGCGGATAATTTGGGCATTGATCGATCGTAAATCTGCTAGTTCTTTGTTTGTTACGCGAGGGGCGTTAATGGCATTGACTTCGATGTAGTTTTGGTCTTTTGAAATTGGATTTGCGAGTAAACCGTGCTTGCGAATCCGCGCAAGATCAGCCTCGTCTGCTGCATCAACAGACTGTTTAAATACGGCGGATTCTTGTGCTACCTCCGCTTGGGTGTAGGTCTTTAAAATGGCATTTATTTTCTCATCTGAGGGTAGTTGTGCTACTTTTTTGTTAAAATCAGCTCCCTGCTGTATCCACCAATGCAGTAAAGAAATTTCGTTCTCCGTTAAGGGAGTTTTCCCCTTAGGGGGCATGTGGTGTTCATCGTTTTCCTCCAGTAAAAGGCGTTTAATTAACTCGCTTTCTAAAGGCTTGCCGGCAGCGATAATAGGACCTTCTTCGCCGCCTGCTAGGATAAAATTGGGCGCGTCTAAACGTAACTTTCCTTTTTGCTTTTCGGCATTGTGGCAGGAAATACAGCGCTGGGTTAAAATCGGTTTTACGAGTTGCGTATAAACGACGGCTTCTTTTAGGTTAGTGATTTTAGGTACCTCTTCGGCTTCTTTCTCCACTTCTATCCCCAGCATTTCGCGGGCAGGCGTGGGTAAACTCGCCGTTAGATAATCAGATCCATGGGTTAAATTACCCCCGTAGTGCCCGGTGATGGTGAGGCAAAGCAAACCTAGTATAAAAAGGAGATTAGTTATTCGATTAGACATGCCAGCGCGCATGACGTAGGCTAAACCTACCGATAGCACGCAAGTGCTCACCCCAAGCCACTGGTGAATTTGCAATGTGTCGGGATCGTATTCGCCGGATTGTGCCAGCGACCAACCCATGGCTGCGGAGATTATTGAAAATGCGGACGTCCAGATTAAAATTTGGATTACAATTGGCTGGCCAGACGCCTGCTTTTGGGCATAGAAAAAATGTAAAATCCCGGCCATGTAGAACATTCCGATGGGCAAATGCACCAGCATCGGATGGAAATGTCCCCAAAAAATGAGCCATGTCTGGCCTGCCTCCGCGATCACCATTTAGCCAATTCGTTCTAATTTGATCGGATAAGTTTTTCCAGATGCCCACTGTGGCACATA
>CAJCBY010000483.1 GCA_903960725.1 uncultured Cytophagaceae bacterium
ATCCTCTTTACCTTTTGATTTTACTAATACGGATGGGTTCTTCGTCTTATCTTTTGATTCAACAATTACCTTCTCACGCATACCTGTTTGTTCATCCGCTTCTTCTTTGTAGGTATTGTTTTCTTCGATTGCCTCAAATTCAATTTTACCTTCAGCCTCAGAAAGGATAACCGCATTGTATGGATCCCAAGCACAGATTTCATCCCCTTTTTTCACCGCTTGGCCTTCCTTAACGCGTAAGAATGAACCGTAAGGAATGTTAGAAGAGATCAATACTTGTTTGTTCGCTGGGTTCACAATTTGAACCTCACCAGAACGTCCCATCACGATTTCTACTGGATTTCCGTCTGCATCTGTAGAGCTTACAGAACGAACCTCTTCGAAGTTAATTACTCCGTCAAATTTCGCTTTAACGCTCGCATCTAAAGAAACGTTTTGTGCCGTACCACCCACGTGGAACGTACGTAATGTTAACTGAGTACCTGGCTCACCAATCGATTGAGAGGCAATTACACCTACCGCTTCTCCTAAGTTTACCATCGCAGCAGTGGCTAAGTTACGTCCGTAACATTTCGCACACACACCGCTTAACGTCTCACAAGTTAATACAGAACGAATCTCTACTGACTCGATTGCTGTCTCGTCAATTTTCGTTGCGATAGCTTCGTTGATTTCATCACCTGAAGCAACGATTAACTCATTCGTGATTGGATCATATACATCATGAATAGATACACGACCTAAGATACGCTCAGATAATGGCTCGATGATCTCCTCATTATCTTTCAATGGGAACACCTCAATACCACGTAAGGTACCGCAATCTTCTTCGTTCACGATAACGTCTTGTGCTACGTCGTGTAAACGACGAGTCAAGTAACCTGCATCGGCTGTTTTCAAGGCAGTATCTGCTAAACCTTTACGCGCACCGTGAGTCGAGATAAAGTACTCTAATACGTCAAGACCTTCTTTAAAGTTAGAAAGGATCGGGTTTTCGATGATTTCACCAATCGAACCTTGTAAGTTCTTTTGAGGCTTAGCCATCAAACCCCGCATACCACCTAGTTGACGAATTTGCTCACGAGAACCACGGGCTCCGGAGTGCATCATCATATAGATCGCATTAAATCCTTGGTTGTCCTCCTCCATCTGCTTCATCAAAGTCTCGGTAATTTTCGAGTTCACTTTAGTCCAGATGTCAATAACTGCGTTGTAACGCTCGTTATCTGTGATTAAACCCATTAAGTAGTTATCCCAAACCGCTTGAACATCTTCCTGTGCTTTCTTCACTAATGAAGCCTTCTCAGCAGGAATTTGAACATCACCAATACCCATCGATAAACCACCGTGGAAGGCTTGTTGGAAACCTAATTCTTTGATATCATCTAAGAATTGTGCTGTACGAGCCATACCACAGATCTTGTGAACGTGTGAGATGATTTGTTGCAACTTCTTCTTCGTCAATAACTCATTGATGTAACCTACTTGCTCAGGAACACACAAGTTGAATAATACACGTCCAGCAACAGTTTCCACCATTTCTTGAACCAATGTACCATCTTCCTTACGAACCGTAGCTTTCACCACGATGTTCGCGTGCTTAGACAATTTCTTCTCGTTCAAGGCGATAACAACCTCCTCAAATCCGTAGAAACGAGATCCTTCACCAGCCACTTTGTGGTCTGGAGTAGACTTACGTCCTTTGGTTACATAATATAAACCTAACACCATGTCCTGAGATGGTACCGTAATAGGCGCACCATTCGCTGGGTTCAAGATGTTATGCGATGCAAGCATTAATAACGAGGCTTCCAAAATCGCTTCATGTCCTAGTGGAACGTGAACCGCCATCTGGTCACCATCGAAATCGGCGTTAAAGGCCGTACAAGTTAATGGGTGCAATTGGATCGCTTTTCCTTCGATTAATTTCGGTTGGAAAGCTTGAATACCTAAACGGTGAAGGGTAGGAGCACGGTTTAAAAGAACTGGGTGTCCTTTCATTACATTTTCCAAAATATCCCAAACCACTGGATCCTTACGATCAACAATTTTCTTCGCAGACTTAACCGTCTTCACGATACCACGCTCGATCAACTTACGGATAACAAACGGCTTGAATAATTCTGCCGCCATATCCTTCGGAAGACCACACTCGTGCATTTTCAATTCTGGACCTACCACAATAACCGAACGACCTGAATAATCGACACGCTTACCTAATAAGTTTTGACGGAAACGACCTTGCTTACCTTTCAACATATCAGAAAGAGACTTCAAGGCACGGTTACCTTCAGAACGAACCGCATTTACTTTACGTGAGTTGTCAAATAAGCTATCAACAGCCTCTTGCAACATACGCTTCTCGTTACGTAAGATTACCTCTGGCGCTTTGATTTCGATCAAACGCTTCAAACGGTTGTTACGGATAATCACACGACGGTATAGATCATTTAGATCAGATGTCGCAAAACGACCTCCATCTAATGGCACCAATGGACGTAATTCTGGTGGAATTACTGGAACCATTTTGATGATCATCCACTCCGGACGGTTATCGATACGACCGATCGACTCACGGAACGCTTCTACCACTTTCAAACGCTTCAAGGCTTCAGCCTTACGTTGTTGAGAGGATTCAGTATCCGCAGAGTGACGTAGGTCAGCCGATAAGCTGTCTAATTCGATGCGTGATAATAACATATTTAACGCGTCAGCACCCATTTTCGCGATGAATTTCTGTGGATCTTCATCAGGTAAATGTTGGTTCTCGCGCGGTAACTTATCTAAGATATCTAAGTACTCGTCTTCTGTTAAGAAATCAAGGTATTGGCTACCAATTTTTCCTTCTTCCGCGTACATACCCGGTTGAACTACCACGAAACGCTCGTAATAGATTACCTGGTCTAATTTCTTAGTAGATAGACCTAGCATGTAACCGATTTTGTTCGGTAAGCTACGGAAGTACCAGATGTGTGCTACTGGAACCACTAATTCGATGTGGCCCATACGCTCACGACGTACTTTTTTCTCCGTTACTTCTACACCACAGCGATCGCAAATGATGCCTTTGTAACGAATACGCTTGTATTTACCGCAGTGGCACTCCCAGTCCTTGGTAGGACCGAAGATACGCTCGCAAAACAAACCGCCCATTTCGGGTTTGTAGGTACGGTAGTTGATGGTTTCCGGTTGTGTTACCTCGCCATTAGACCCCTCTAAGATTGACTCAGGAGAGGCTAGTGAGATGGTTACTTTTTGGAAATCGCTATTCAGCTTTCTAGTCTTTTTAAATGACATTTTCTATGTATTTTATTGGAAAATGAACTCTTTTAATAGGGCCAAAGCCCATTGGTTTACTCAAGGGTGATTTCAAGGGCTAAACCTCTCAATTCGTGAATCAATACGTTGAATGATTCTGGAATGTTAGGCTTAGGCATGTTCTCACCTTTTACAATAGCTTCGTAAGCTTTTGCGCGACCGATGACATCATCAGACTTCACAGTTAAGATCTCTTGCAAGATATTCGCTGCACCGAAGGCCTCTAATGCCCAAACCTCCATCTCACCAAAACGCTGACCACCAAACTGAGCTTTACCACCCAATGGTTGTTGTGTAATTAATGAGTAAGGTCCGATCGAACGTGCGTGCATCTTATCATCCACTAAGTGACCCAGTTTCAACATATAGATGATACCTACAGTCACCGGTTGATCAAATTTATCACCCGTTAAACCATTGTATAAATACGTACGACCCCAGTCTGGTAAACCCGCTAACGTTAATTCAGCGGCTACCTCTGCTTCAGTTCCACCGTCGAAAATAGGAGTCGCATAACGCTTACCTAATTTTTGTCCAGCCCAACCTAATACGGTCTCGTAAATTTGTCCTAAGTTCATACGAGATGGTACCCCTAGTGGATTCAATACGATATCTACTGGTGTTCCATCCTCTAAGAATGGCATATCTTCTTCACGTACAATACGAGCAACAATACCCTTATTACCGTGACGACCCGCCATCTTATCACCCACTTTTAACTTACGCTTCTTAGCTACATACACTTTCGCTAATTTCACGATACCTGCAGGCAATTCATCACCTACCTCTAACACGAAACGCTCACGCTTAAAGTTTCCAGCGATTTCGTTACGACGAACGTGGAAGCTCTTAATTAACGCTAAGAAAGTCGCGTTAGTCGCTGCATCCGCAGTAGCATCTTCTACGATCAAATCTGAAAGTAAATTCGCTTCTTCAGGAACGGCATACGTTGACTCATCGCGGTATAAGTTTTTATCTGGGAATAATAATTCTTCGATGTTCTTCGCTGTGAATTTAACCCCTTTCTCTACGATCACTGTACCAAACTTGTGACGGATACCACCACACGTTTTGCCAGCTAATAAAGCAACGGTCTTTTCGATCATGATCTTACGAACCTCTAATAGGTCTTTACCGTATTGTTTCATAACCAACTTCAATTCAGCCTTCGACTTATCACGTTGATCCTTATCCTTTTTAGGACGTGCGAACAATTTCGTGTCGATAACCACACCTTTTAACGATGGTGGCGCTTTCTTCGAAGCATCTTTCACATCACCAGCTTTGTCACCAAAGATGGCACGTAATAATTTCTCTTCTGGAGTTGGATCAG
>CAJCBY010000484.1 GCA_903960725.1 uncultured Cytophagaceae bacterium
ATTAGCGGACAAAGAAGGAAAATTAATTATGTCAGCGGAAGGTTTTCCAGATACAGAATTAACGCCTGGTAGCAAGCCTGATGCTTTTGTATTAGGTGGTATGGGTGGCGATATCAGCTTTACTCGTGTAGGTGGAGCGGTAACTAAATTAAAAATTGAAGCACAAGGTCAAACCTTAGAAGGCGTTAAAGCGGGTGCTTCAGTTGCGTCTGCTGCTGCTTCTGGTGGCATAGCGGATTATGCAGCTACCTTTAAAATGGCAGATAACGAATATGTAAAGAAAATGATTGTTGTCGCTAAAGACGGTAAATTGATGATTTCATCGGATTCGAATCCATCTGAAGCAGCGGTTTTAACAGCGGCATCTACGCCGGATACGTTTGCTACCTCATTACAAGGGTACGAGGCTGAAATTACTTTTGGTCGTGCAGCGGGAAAAGTGCAAACAATTAAATTATCAGTTGCTGGTGGCGCGGTTGTGCTTACTGGTGCGGTTGAGTAATTTATAACAATATAAAAAAGGGGCTTCGGTATATACTGAAGCCCCTTTTTTTATTTCAATTGCCTGCGGTAGAGTTGAATCGTATTCTCTAAGCCATAATACAAGGCATCGCAAATAAGTGCGTGTCCGATGGAGACCTCGTCGAGAGGATTTACATTCGAAGCGAAGAAGGCTAAATTTTCCAGACTTAAATCGTGGCCGGCGTTAATGCCTAATCCTAATTGATGTGCTCTAAAGGCTGCTTTACGGTAAGAGGCAACGGCTTGTGTCGGATTCGTTGGGAAATCATTCGCGTAAGGCTCCGTGTATAATTCGATCCGATCCGTTCCTGTGGTTGCAGCGGCTTCGACCATTTCGAGAGAGGGGTCTACGAAAATGGAGGTGCGAATGCCAGCTTCCTTGAATGGAGCAATCAGACGCTTCAATAATTCTTGGTGTTGAATGGTATCCCAACCGTGGTTGGAGGTGATTTGGCCTAGTGCATCTGGCACTAAGGTCACTTGTTCCGGTTTAACGGCTAAAACCAATTCGACAAAAGAGGCCTCCATTGGATTGCCTTCGATATTAAATTCTGTTGTTACGCGCTCTTTCAAAGCATAGACATCCGCGTAGCGAATGTGGCGTTCGTCTGGACGAGGATGAACCGTAATACCTTGTGCACCAAAGCGTTCGCAATCCAAAGCCACCTGGATGAGATCCGGGTTATTGCCACCCCGCGAGTTACGCAAAGTGGCTATTTTGTTGATATTGACGCTGAGTCTGGTCATGTTAGATCAGGTGGTGTGCTGCTAAGTATTCTGCGATTTGAACGGCATTTGTTGCCGCTCCCTTGCGCAAGTTGTCTGCTACAATCCAAAGATTCAATGTATTCTTTTGGGATTCATCACGACGGATGCGACCTACAAAGACCTCATCTTTTCCGTGTGCCGTGATCGGCATCGGGTATAAAAAGTTTTCCGGATCATCTTGTACGATAATTCCCTCTTCTTTTTCCAAGATTGCACGTACCTCGGCTAAATCGAAATCGTTTGCAAACTCGATATTCACCGCTTCGGAGTGACCACCGATGGTAGGAATACGAACCG
>CAJCBY010000485.1 GCA_903960725.1 uncultured Cytophagaceae bacterium
ACTGCCGACCTTTGGGTTATGAATCCAACGCTCTAACCATCTGAGCTACCCCGCCAAATTGTGGAGCAAAGGTAAGCTTTCCGTCTGTAGAACACAAATATTTTCACAATACTTATTAATTTTGCGCAGGATTTGGGATTTAGCCCAGAGTTAATACCTTTGTTTACAGGTAGTTTTACAGGTAATTAAATCCATTAATTTATGTCGCAGACACCATATACTTTCGAATATGAGGTAAAAGCATCCCCTAAGGTGTTATATCCTTATTTAAGTAGTCCATCCGGATTACAACAATGGTTTGCAGACAAGGTAATCGTTAGAGGCAGCTCAGAATTGCATTTCTATTGGGATAATGAGAATCATCCGGCAATAGTTCTACCGGGAAAAGCCAATAAATCAGTCAAGTTTGATTTCAAAAAAGGCGATTCCGAACCAGGAAAGCATGTTATTGAATTAAGTCTAGATGTTAGCGAGGTTTCTAACACAACCTATCTTACAGTCATTGATGGGGCATCGACTTTTAAAACAGATGCCGATGCAGAAGAATTATGGGATTATTTAATCGATAAGCTGAAAGAAATCGTAGGAAGTTAGGAATTGATAGGATGCGTAAGATTGATAAATTAGTACTTCAGGCGTTTTTTGGACCATTTATTTTGACACTTCTTGTTGTCATCTTCATTTTCCTGTTGCGTTTGGTGCTTTTTTACTTTGCAGATCTTTTCGGTAAGGATTTAGGGGCATTTGTCTACGTAGAGCTATTTTTCTACTTCTCCCTGATTACGATTCCATTAGCGATGCCTTTATCGGTGTTGTTATCCTCTTTGATGACTTTTGGGAAGTTAGGGGAGAACTTCGAGTTAACTGCCTTAAAGAGTGCGGGAATTTCTATTTTTCGCATTATGCGTCCTATTTTGACGGTATCTGTATTTTTAAGCCTCTTTATGTTTTGGTTTATGAATGTGGCTTTGCCTTGGGCGAATATAAAAGGCTGGAGTTTATTGTATGATATAAAAACCACTAAGACTACGCTAAATATCAAGGAGGGTATATTCTACACGGATTTGACCGGATATTCGATTAAAGTAGGGAAGAAGTACCCGGATAATAAGACGCTGAAGAACTTGATTATTTACGATCATACCCACAATGATGGTAATCGACATGTGACTTTGGCGGACTCCGCGTTAATGTATACGATCCTGAACAAGCGGTATTTAATCTTCGAACTCTTTAATGGAAAGGATTACTTAGAGGATGCGGATCAGGGTTCGGTCGTCAATCCAACCGAATTAGCGGTGCATGATTTCAAAAAAAGCAAGGTAGTGATGTCATTAGCGGTATTTGATCTCCAAAAAACGGATGAGCAACAATTCGCCCACCATGAGATCATGCGCAATAATAACCAACTGACAGATGACGCTGACTCACTTAAAAAAACGATAGCGTCTATTAAGCAGGGATTTTTTAAGTCCTCTAGCATGAATTTTCTCTATCATGTTTCGCCCGTAAAGAAGACCATCCAATTCTTCCGGAAAACAGATTGGGTTAAACCTCGTTTAGCGAAAGCCTTAACGTCTAAAAGTCCGGTTCCCTATGACTTAGCCTTACAACAGGGCAAAAACATGCTGACTGCAGGTGAGACCAATAAGGTAATTGTTGAGGATTACGAAATGAAATTAAATAAGACTAACCTGGAGTGGCACCACAAGTTCACGAATGCCATCGCCATTTTAGTGATGTTCCTTATCGGGGCGCCTTTAGGGGCTATTATTAAGAAAGGGGGCTTCGGTGTGCCGGTCGTTGTGGCGGTTTCCTTCTTTATATTACTCTATATTTTAACTCAGCAAGGGGATAAGATGGCCAAAGAAGGAGCCTTAATCCTCCAAGTGGGCGCCTGGCTATCTAATTCAATTCTTGCCCTAATAGGAGCTTACTTCCTAAAGATCGCTTTAGCCGATTCTAGATTGTTTGAAACGGACTTCTACCGGGTGGTTTGGGACAGCATTAAAAACAAATGGAGTCGTGTAAAAACACAAGCCTAGAACATTTGTTTATTAGCAAGAAAAAGAGTACTTTTGCAAATTCAATAATTATTTAAAACTTAAACTGGTAAAAGATGTATTTGTCACCTGAGAAAAAACAAGAAATTTTCGAAACAAAAGGGAAAGCAAAGTCAAAAATCGATACTGGTTCTGCTGAATCGCAAATTGCGTTATTCACTTACAGAATCAACTATCTGACTGAGCACTTGAAGAAAAACAAGAAAGACCACAGCACACGCTTAGGACTTTTGAAATTAGTAGGTAAGCGTCGTAGCTTATTAGATTATTTAACTCGTACAGATATCACACGTTACCGTGCGATTATTGCAGAATTAGGTATTCGTAAATAACAAAAAAGGGCTTCATTTCGATGGAGCCCTCTTTTATTTCCCCGCTGTAAACGTTTGAATCGTTCAAACAAAACTTAAATCACGCGAGGTTGCGTGAAATTTATTCAAAAACGTATGTCATTTAACATCATTACAAAGCATATTTCGATGCCAGACGGCAAAGAAGTCTCGATTGAAACAGGCAAATTAGCCAAGCAAGCGGACGGAGCTGTCGTTATTAAGTCAGGAAATATGATGTTGTTAGCTACTGTAGTGGCTAACAAAGAGGCCAAAGAAGGAGTAGATTTCCTTCCTTTATCAGTAGACTATCAAGAAAAATTTGCGTCTAATGGACGTATCCCTGGAAGTTTCTTAAAAAGAGAGGCACGCCTTTCTGATTATGAAATTTTGATCTCTCGTTTAGTAGACCGCGCTTTGCGTCCTACTTTTCCAGATGATTACCACGCAGATGTTCAAGTTTTAATCAACTTGATCTCTGCAGATTCAGAAGTATTACCAGATGCATTTGTCGGTTTAGCGGCAGCTGCAGCTTTAGCCGTATCTGATATCCCATTCAATGGTCCTATCTCAGAAGTTCGCGTAGCGAAAATCAACGGTGAATATAAAGTAAATCCAAGCGTAAGCGAATTAGCAGGTGCTTCTTTAGAATTAATCGTTGCGGCTAACGCAAACGATATTTTAATGGTAGAAGGTGAAGGAGACGAAGTTTCTGAAACTGAAATGCTTGAAGCTCTACGTATTGCGCACGATGCAATCAAA
>CAJCBY010000486.1 GCA_903960725.1 uncultured Cytophagaceae bacterium
CGCCAGAATGCAAACGCCTTACAAGTTGAAGTAGAATTTAAACAGCATGATATTTTCTCCTGGCCTACCTCGGCAGGCTCTTGGGATGTGATTGTTTCCAATCCTCCCTATGTGACAGAAGAGGAGAAAAAGGAGATGGCGAATCATGTGTTAGCACATGAGCCCCATTTGGCCTTATTTGTACCGAATGACGATGCGTTGAAATATTATGTGGCGCTGGCTGATTTTGCTCAGGAGCGTTTGCGGGCTGGTGGTTATCTATTTCTAGAAATTAACCAGTATTTTGGAACTCAAACCGTAGAGCTCTTGTTTAGCAAGGGTTTCCAGGATGTCAAGCTATTGCAGGACTTCAATGGGAATGATCGGATGATTGTGGCAAAGAAATCAGGTCTTTAAAATTTAAATAGTATTTTTGTTTCAGCTTAAAACCAATTAAAATTTATCAAGATGAATAAGACAGTATTGATTGTTTTGGGAGTGATTGCTCTCGTAATTTTTTGGGGTGTAGGTTCACGTAATAGCATGGCTACATCAGATCAGGACGTGAAAGCGAAGTGGGCTAAAGTCCAAAGCGCTTACCAGCGCCGGGCGGATTTGATTCCTAACTTAGTGAAGACGGTTCAAGGTGTGGCTAATTTCGAGAAATCAACTTTAACAGCCGTAATTGAAGCACGTGCAAGTGCAACACAGATGAAATTAGACTCGAAGGATTTAAGTCCAGAGAATTTGCAAAAATACCAAGCTGCTCAGTCTTCTTTAGGCGGTGCATTATCGCGTTTGATGGTGGTGGCTGAAAACTACCCACAATTAAAGGCAACGGAAAATTTTTCTGTTCTACAAGATCAATTAGAAGGAACGGAGAACCGCATCAAAGAAGAACGTGATAATTTCAATGACGCTGTCCAAGCCTATAATACCTTAATCGTCACTTTTCCAAATAGCTTAATCGCCTCTTTCTCTGGATTTGCTGAGAAAGGATTCTTCCAAGCGGAAGCTGGATCAGAAAAAGCGCCAGAAGTTAATTTTGACGAGAAGAAATAAGGATGTTGTCAGAGGAACACCAAAACCTAATTTTGCAAGCTATCCACCACGCTGAATTACAGACGTCGGGGGAGATTCGAGTGCATGTAGAAAGCCATTGCGCCGGACACCCGATCGATCGGGCGAAGGAGGTATTCTTTCAATTAGAAATGCATAAGACGGATTTGCAGAATGGGGTTTTGGTCTACCTGGCTATCAAAGATCGCAAGTTTAGTATCATCGGGGACAAAGGAATCGATGCGAAAGTGCCGGCGGAGTTTTGGGAAACCATTCGCGATGAGATGCGGGCCTATTTAGCGAAAAACGAATTTGGCGCGGGTCTAGCTCACGGAGTGAAGCGCACAGGCGAAGTATTAGCAGCCTTTTTTCCCTATGAAAAGGGAGATGTCAATGAATTGTCGAACGAAATCTCTTTTGGCATCTAATCTCAATTATGCGCAAACTCGTCCTGCTTTTATTGCTTATTAGTTCTTTTGCTTACGCTCAAGAAGGCATTCCTGCAAAACCGAATGGCTACATTTTAGATGAAGCGGGTCTGTTAAATCCAGAGGAGGAGAATGCACTCGAGCAGAAGATGCGTGGGTATGCGGACTCTACTTCCACACAGTTTGCCATTGTCTTAGTCAACTCTACGAACGGTCGCGATCCCTACGATTACGCTATCGATATAGGTAAAGGCTGGGGTGTAGGCCAAAAAGGCAAAAACAACGGCGTCGTCATTCTGGTAGCGATGCAGGATCGCAAATTGCGCATTGTGACGGGTCGTGGCATTGAAGATGTGTTACCGGATGCCGTATGTAAGCGAATTATCAACCGTACCTTAAAGCCTACCTTCAAAGCAGGCGCTTATTACCAAGGCTTAGATGAAGCGACCACCGAAATGATGCGTCGCGCTAGTGGCGAGTTCAGGAACGAGGATAGTGGGGAAGGGGAACAAGGTATCCCTCCCGTTTTACTTATCTTCTTATTCTTGCTCATCATGGCTATCATTAATGGGGTCCGCAATCGCGGAGGTGGCGGTCGTGGTCCGGGATCTCGCGGAGGCGGAATGTTCTTTCCTCCTATCTTCTTAGGGGGTGGAGATTATGGCCGTGGTGGCGGCTCTGGCGGAGGAGGTGGATTTGATTTCGGTGGCTTTGGCGGAGGGGACTTCGGCGGAGGCGGTGCCGGAGGAGATTTTTAATTATCTTTGTCCTATGAACAATCTGATCACCCAATCCCTACAAGAGTCCCAGCAAGTCTTAGCAGATTTTTTAGCTAATCCAGCGAAGATTGAATCGATTGAAAAGGCCGCGGATGTATTAGTGAGCGCCTTGAAAAAAGGAAATAAAATTTTGTCTTGTGGGAACGGTGGTAGCCATTGCGATGCGATGCATTTCGCGGAGGAATTATCAGGTCGTTACCGAGAGAATCGCCCTGCTTTAGCGGCGATGGCGATTTCAGATCCATCACATATTTCGTGTGTGAGTAATGACTTTGGGTACAATTATATCTTTTCTCGCTTCATTGAAGGCTTAGGAAACGCTGGGGATGTGCTCGTAGGGATTTCTACTTCTGGAAATTCAGAGAACATTATCGAGGCCGTAAAAGCGGCTCAGGTGAAAGGCATGGAGGTTATTCTGTTAACAGGAAAAGACGGTGGTAAATTAGCAGCTTATGGTTGCCATGAAATAAGAGTGGACCACTTTGGTTACGCAGATCGCATTCAAGAAATCCACATCAAAGTGATCCACATATTGATTCAATTGATTGAATCTAAGTTGTTCTAATACGAGGCATTCCCGCCATCATCATCCCCCATTACTACATCCACCATTTTGCGGAATAAGTCGCCTATGCGCGGTGCAGGTTTAGTTGGTTCAGGGGCTGTAAATCCGGTTTCTTTAGACATATCTTTAACCGGAGCACTTTCCATCGTAGCATCTTCAGCGTCCGCCGTCTCCTGCTGATCGTAGTATACTTGTACTAAACCAATAACGGTTGCAAATGACGGATCTTTGATTTCTGTGGCAATGGCTGGATTAGCAGAGGTAGCGTTTGGATCACCAATGCGCGCGTCTAAGCCAGTGAATTTTTGGAATAACTCATCGATATACGGTAATTGTGCACCACCGCCCGATAAGACGATACCTGCTTTTAGATGTCTACTATCCGTTTGCTTTGAAATCTCAGCCACGATGATCGCTGCTAATTCTTTTAAGCGTTCTTCGATGATGATAGCTAGATTTTTTACAGAAACCGGAGTAGCCTTTCTACCAGAGATACCTGGAATCATGACAACCTCATTAATCGGAATGTCTTTTTGAATAGCTGAGCCAAAACGCACTTTCAAGTTTTCTGCATGATCACGCGAAATCTCTAGACCCGCTTGAATGTCTTCTGTGATTAAATCTCCACCCCAGTTTAAAACGACAGCGTGCTTTAAACGGTTATTTTGGAAAATACTTATCTCTGAGGTTCCACTACCTAAATCCACAAGTACAACCCCTTCTTGTTTTTCCTCTGCACTTAAAACAGCGCTCGCCGTAGCTAAAGAACTGAAATATACATTTCCTTTCTTTAAATGCTTCGTTTCAGCTGATTTTAAGCATTGGGTTAACAAGTCGTTCTTGCTCGGATTTGCAGAAATGAAAACGAAATCTGCTTGTATTTTTTGACCGATTTGGCCGATGGGATCTAAGGTGTCTGGTAAATTACCTACCTTAAAACCAATGGGTAAGGTATGTAATACGCAAGGATTTTTATCAGCAAACGTGCGCTTCGCTTCTTCGAAAAGGCTCATGACCTCTTGGCTAGAAACAGGTTCTCTTTCGTTTTTGCGTGTTTTAGATAAGGTAAAAGGCTGCACTTTGATGTGTGAACCGGATAAGTTAGAGGCGAAGAAATGCTCTGAGTTTTTCCCATCTAATACGTGGGAAATTTGATTCATTGCCTCTGAGATTGCTGCGGTAGTTTTGTTAATATTAACAATCTCGCCGTTCAATACGTTATTACTGTTGCCGGCAGTTCCTGTAGCTAAAATCTCTAATCTGCCCCGGTCGTTTTGCTTTCCTGCAATGGCTCTTACAAAAGAGCTACCAATATCTAAACCGATAATTAAGTCGTTACGCATTTTTTATTTTTTTTCTAGAACGGATATTAAATTAAAAAATTTGGGTCTTATTCGCAAATAAGCTGATTCTTATATTTTAATTGAACCCAGGTGTATTTATTCCAACCCTTGTTTGGGATTACTTTTTGGTAAAAAATTAATAATTTTTTGAATTTGCTTTCAATATTCATCGGTAGTCCAAAATCAATTCGCGTCGTACCTATCGTAGGGATTATCACGATGCCGCCATCTTTTGCGACAATGATTTGGGAGATTTGGGCTTTCCAAAAAGCGTTATTTTCAATATACTGAAAGAACGGGATCAAGGTCTTTCCACGCTTATCCGTTAAGTCACGTTTGCCATCGAAATAAGGACCACCCGTGACGAGGATTCGAGGTGTAAACAGTGGGCTAGTCCCGATAAATTTACCATCCTCAGAAATGTATTGATCTGGAAAAGGGGACGTGCCTATGGTCGAGCGAACAATGCGGGCGATGGGCTTGTATTCTTTTACGGATACGGAAATAACTCCGCTGAAATCGTGGTGAGCCTCGCAGGATTTTACTAACGGAATTCGCTTTACTCGCTCTTCAATTTTACGTAAGGAAATCTGCGTGATAGGTTTGTCCAGAAAATAATCAGTCCCTTGTTCTGACACCATCAATTTGATGTCTTTTTTACTTAAAAGTGCCTTTTCGTTCTCCGAATCGAGGGTAATTTCAACCCCTTTGCAAAGCACGTTGTTGAAACTAATTTCGGCAAATACGACAGCCGCTAAGACGAGGGCGAATAAAATCACC
>CAJCBY010000487.1 GCA_903960725.1 uncultured Cytophagaceae bacterium
AGTCACGACGCACCTCGGGGAATTTCGAAATCTCCTGGTAAACGAAGTCTGCCTTTTCTTGCTTCACCCAGTAATCCCAATCGAAATCAGCGAAGAAGACATCCTGTTTCACTTCCCATTGGCTGGCTAAATTCGGGTGAATCATACCCACTTCTAGACACGCTTTCTTGTTGATGGAAATGCGTAATCCGAAGGCAAATACACTCGAATTTTCGATGGTATCTGTCTCAAATTCGTTTACACCGAGTGAGCGCATTAATTCAATGCTGACTTGGTATAAGTGGTGTAGCGCGCTTTTCGCAGGTGCGCTGGACCAGGTTTCTCCCGCCCATAAACCCGTCGTAAATAAGGCTAAATGTTTCTTCTCGATGTATTTAGCACCTTTTTTATGGTAGGTTTTGCCAAATTCAAAGACTTTCAAGTCTTTTTGGCGGCGGTTAATATTGTGTGCTAGGACTTCTAATCCGGCGAAAGACATGTGTTGTCTCATCACGCCTAAATCCTCTGAAAGACGATTCAAGATTTCAACTGTTTCGAATTGTAAATCTTTCGCGATGGCAGCATGCGCATCTGCTTTCGTTAAAGAGTTGGTGATGATTTCTTGGAAACCTTTGGCCGTCAAAATCTGAGAGATATTCAACTGAACTCGTTCCTTGTCTAAAAGGGGAAATTCAGAGATGAAATTCGCGCTCAAATGATCCGATAACGTGATATTATCCAAACCGTGAATACGCAAGATTTCCTCGATAATATCTGCCTCTCTCGTCACATCGACGCGGTAAGCAGGGGAGATAGCAACGAATTCGTTCCCTTTATCTGCTTCGATTTTGAAATCCAATAGCGTCAAAATCTCTTTAATTCGCTCTGCCGCTAATTCAATACCAATGTATTGTTGCACGCGGCGAACGCTAACAGGAATGCGCACTAATTCAACCTGTGTGGGATAATAATCAATCGGCTCAGAGGTAATTTTACCGCCGGCTAATTCTTGAATTAATTGAGCTGCGTATTCTAAAGCGAATAATTTCGCTTGAATATCGGTGCCGCGCTCGAAACGGAACGACGCATCTGTTTTAAGGCCATGTGTTTGGCTCGCCTTCCGAATGCGTTCTGGCTTGAAGTGTGCTACCTCTAGGAAAACACGAGTCGTAGAATCTTTAATACTAGAAAATTCTCCACCCATAACGCCTGCTAATCCGATGGCACCAGAGGCGTCGCAGATCATTAATTCTCCGCCAGTCAATTTACGTTCAACGCCATCTAAGGTTTTGAATAAAGTGCCTGCAGGCAAAGTGTTCACGATTAATTTACCGCCTTTAATCTCATTCCAGTCGTAGGCGTGCATCGGTTGGCCTAATCCGTGGCAAATGAAATTTGTGATATCGACCACGTTATTGATGGGACGTAAACCGATAGCAGCCAAACGTTCCTGTAACCATGTGGGCGAAGGAGCTACCTGAATACCATCAATGGTAATTCCGCAGAAACGGTCACAGCCGGTATCTTTTACTTCAACTGTGATCGGATGTGCATTACTCTCGATGACTAATGCCGGTGATGGCAATTGAATAGGAAGACCCGTAACGGCACGAATATCGCGAGCTACGCCCCAGTGAGAGGCAGCGTCCGCGCGGTTTGGTGTTAATCCAATTTCTAATACTAAATCTCCTGCGATGTCAAAAAAGGAAGCTGCTGGAGTTCCATTAGGCACCTGAGTGTCTAAGACTAAAATACCGTCATGCGAAGCTCCAATTCCGATTTCATCTTCTGCACAAATCATTCCCTCTGAAGGCTGTCCGTAGACCTTGCGCTTCTCGATTTTGAATAATTCTTTGCCCTCTTTGTCGTATAATTGGGTGCCAGGGATGGCGACGATTACTTTTTGGCCTGCTGCTACATTCGCAGCTCCACAAACGATGGTTAAGATTTCATCCAAACCTGCGTCTACCGTCGTCAAGCTCAAGGTTTTCTCTTTTACTTCGAATTTCTCACAAGTTAAAACCTCGCCTACCACAAAGCCTTTCAATCCACCCGGAATCTTATCGTGTGGCTCAATGCCTTCCACTTCTAGTCCGGTGTTAGTTAATAAAACGTCTAACTCTTCTGGGCTGCCTTGTGCAGGAAGCTTCGAAATATCAATAAAATCACGTAACCAATTAAGGGAAATTTTCATCTGTCTAATTAACGAGTAAGCTTCATTTTGTAATCCACGGAAACTTTTCCTCGCGTGATATCACTTAACTTATTTTTGATGAGGCGCTTTTTCACGGGATTCAAATGATCCGTGAACAAGATACCTTCGATATGATCGTATTCGTGTTGGATAATGCGAGCGGCTAAGCTTTCAAATAAATCCGTTCTTTCTTCGCCTTGCTCTGTCCAATAGTGGATTTTTACGTATTCTGGGCGATACACCTCGCCGCGAATTCCTGGGATGGAAAGGCATCCTTCCTCAAAACCCCATTCGTCGCCTGTCTCTTCTAAAATGGTTGGATTCACAAACACCTTCTTGAATCCAATTAATGATTCATCCACATCCTCATCCTTCTCTCCCTCGTTCATGGGACGGCCGTCCACTACAAACAAGCGAATGTCCATGCCGATCTGCGGAGCAGCTAAACCGACTCCACTGGCAGCGTACATGGTTTCAAACATATCTTCCGATAGTTTGATTAAATCCAAGCTGCCTATTTCAATAGGAGATGCTACTTTTCGTAAAACGGGATCCCCGTAGGGAATAATTGGATAGATCATGTCTAATAGAGCAATGCAAACAACAAATTTAGCAGAATTTATCCTTTGTTTTTCGTAATTTGCACGGATTTTTAACCTAAGTGCGATTTAATAAACAGATTATGAATAGAAACTTCTTTAAGGCACATCCGTGGCATGGTGTACAGATTGGGGACCAAATGCCTGAATTAGTGACTGCATTTATTGAAATTGTTCCTACGGATACAGTTAAGTATGAGATAGATAAGCAAACGGGCTATTTGAAAATTGACCGCCCGCAGAAATTTTCTAATATTGTACCTGCCCTGTATGGCTTTTTGCCACAAACGTATTGTTCAGATGGAATTGCAGAGCTAGCTCGCAAGTATTCTGGCAAGGACATTGAAAGAGGGGATGGAGATCCATTGGATATTTTAGTGCTTTCTGAGCGTGTAATCACGCATGGTGATATTTTATGTCAAGCGATACCTATAGGTGGTATTCGCATGATTGACAAGGGTGAGGCGGATGATAAAATCATTGCAGTATTGAAGGATGATCCGATTTATGGTAGATGGAAAGATATATCCGATGCGCCTAAAGACATTGTAGAGCGTTTAAGACATTATTTTTGGACCTATAAAATGTTACCTGGAGAAACCTCTTCAAATTCGGTTGATATTGACGATATTTATGGTCGCGAGGTGGCTTATGAAGTGATTCGCCAAGCTCGGGAAGATTACCGTAAAAACTTTGGATAAAACATTAAATTAGAAATTTATGTGGCAATTTGTCAAGTATTCATTAGCGACTGTTTTCGGTCTATTTCTTTTTTTTATCGTCTCTTTATTGCTTTTAGCTGGCGTAGGCGCCGCTATTGGTAGTTCGGATGAGGTATTTGATTTGAAAGACAATTCCGTTTTAAGACTCGATTTGAATCGCCCGATCGTGGAAAATGCGTCGACGGAGGATAATCCATTTTCATCTTTAACAGATGCGTATTTTGCGCCAACAGAAAATGTAGGTTTGATTCAAGTTTTATCAGCCTTAGAGCGCGCAAAAGTAGATCCTAAAATCAAGGGAATTTATTTAGATGCTAGTTTTCCGATGGCAGGCTATGCGCAACTTTCGGAGATTCGGGAAGCTATTCAGAAGTTCCAAAAGTCAGGCAAATTCGTCTATGCTTACGCGAATTCCTATACAGAAAAAGGATATTATATGTCTTCTGTGGCGGATAAGACCTATTTGAATCCGAACGGTTTGTTGGATTTTAATGGCATTAGTGTTCAGTATACGTTCTACAAAAAAGCGCTGGACAAATTGGATATAGAGCCTTTAGTGTTTCGAGTAGGAACCTATAAGTCAGCAGTGGAGCCATTCATTCGAGAGGATATGAGTGAAGAAAGCAAGGCGCAGACGTCGTCTTTCTTGCAATCGATTAACACCTACATTTTCGATAAAATTGGGCGTAGCAAGAATATTCCTGTGCGTAAATTAGATCAGATTGCCGATAGCTTACAAGCATTTGAACCTTCGTCTGCGGAGAAGTTGGGGATGATCAAACAAGGTTATTGGGATGAATTTGAGGCTTTATTGATGAAGGCATCTGGGGAGAAAGAAAAAGTGAAATATGTCTCTTTGAACAATTATTTAAATGCTAAAAATCCAATTGATGAAGTGGAAGGGAAAGACCGCATAGCGGTTTTAGTCGCAGAGGGGGAGATTTCAGGTACAAGAGCAAGTGAAGGAAATATTGGTTCAGATGATTTTGTGAAGGAATTAAAGAGATTGCGGGAGAGTAAGTCTGTGAAAGCCATCGTGCTTCGCATCGATTCTCCGGGTGGATCTTCATTAGCCTCTGATATCATGTGGCGTGAGATTGAGTTAACTAAGAAAGTGAAGCCTATTATTTCGTCCATGTCAAATTATGCCGCATCAGGCGGCTATTACATGGCGATGGGAACAGATGTTATCGTGGCGCAACCGACGACGATTACGGGTTCAATCGGAATCTTTGCGGCTTGGTTTAATGTGGATAATTTCTTGAAAAACACCCTAGGAATTACCCAAGATCACGTAGATACGCACGCGAATTCGAATTTTATGAATTCAGCTGGGGCATTGACAGATTTTCAAAAATCAGTCGTACAAAATTCGGTGAACAAAGGTTATTTGTCGTTTACTACCAAAGCGGCTGCGGGACGTAAGATGACCTTGCAACGTTTGCAGTCATTAGCGGGTGGGCGCGTTTGGACAGGGGCACAGGCTAAGCAAATCGGTTTAGTGGATGAGTTAGGTGGTTTAGATAAGGCAATTGAGATTGCAGCATCGAAAGCGAAATTAAAGCCGGGTGCCTACAAAGTAGCGGTTTATCCAAAGGCTAAATCATTTGTGGATGAGTTATTGAGTTCAGCAACGTCTGAATCGTCGCTTTCTGAGCGTTTATTTGCAAAGAATATTCCTTGGGCGTCGTCTGTTTTAGAGGTGAACCGTTGGAAAAAAAGAGAAGGCTTCTTAGCAATGATGCCTTATTTAATGGAATTTGAATAGAAATAAAGCTTATATGGTACGTACTAATTGGACTCGTGAAGAGGTAGAAAAAATATACAACCAACCCTTTTTGGATTTGGTCTATCAGGCGGCGACGGTGCATCGCGAGAATTTTGACCCGAATGAGGTCCAAATCTCCACCTTGCTTTCCATTAAAACCGGTGGTTGCCCAGAGGATTGTTCTTATTGCTCACAAGCCGCTCGTTACCACACGAATGTGAAGGTGCAGAAATTACTTCCTTATGAGGAAGTGATTCAAGCTGCTAATCGCGCAAAAGACAATGGAAGTTCTCGTTTCTGTATGGGAGCTGCATGGCGCGAGGTGCGTGATAACAAGGACTTTGACCGTGTGTTAGACATGGTAAAGGGAGTAAATTCACTAGGAATGGAGGTTTGCTGTACTTTAGGGATGTTATCCGAAGAGCAAGCACAGAAATTAAAGGAGGCAGGTTTATATGCCTACAACCACAATATTGACACGAGCGAGGAATATTACGAGGACGTGATTTCAACGCGTACCTACGATGATCGTTTAGAGACTTTAGGTAACGTACGCAAGGCTAATTTATCCGTTTGCTCAGGTGGAATCATCGGAATGGGCGAAAGTGCCGGAGATCGCATCGGAATGCTATTAACGCTAGCGAATTTGCCAGAGCATCCAGAGTCAGTCCCAGTAAACAACTTAGTTCCCGTAGAGGGTACGCCTTTTGAGAATCAAAAGACGGCGTCTGTTTGGGATCTTGTTCGCGTGATTGCTACCGCTAGAATCATGATGCCAAAGTCTGCGGTTCGCTTATCTGCCGGACGGTTAGAATTAAACTACGAAGGCCAGGCATTCTGCTTCATGGCAGGGGCGAATTCGATTTTCTCTGGTGACGTCCTATTAACTACGCCTAACCCGGATACGAAATCGGACCAGGAATTATTCCAAATTTTGAGCATCAAACCGAAGGCAGCCTTCAAAGATGCGCGTAAACCCGGAATTGAATTCAACCAGATTCCGAGTGCTCAAGGTTTAGAGCATTCACACTAGTCTTTAGAAATATATACGAAGCGCTATTCC
>CAJCBY010000488.1 GCA_903960725.1 uncultured Cytophagaceae bacterium
CCAAGCGGCCAACGTTACCGAATTAATCGAATTAGTCGAGTCACTTGATTTGCGACTCTCTCAATATTCTTCCATGGATACGCTGTTAATTGAAGCGCGGGAACGGGTGGAAGCTGATTTCAAGCTGGCAGGTTCAGCGGCGGCGGCTTTATCTAAGTCTCGTTCAGCGGTGCTAGACGCGATATCCACAGCTCTTGTTATTTCCTTGCAGTCTTTAGGCATTCCGAATGCGAATTTGGCCTGGGAGATGACAGCCAAAGAACTAGCGGCGAACGGCTCGGACAAAATCCAACTACTTTTCTCTGCAAACAAAGGTTTAGCCCCTAAACCATTCAAGCAAATCGCCTCAGGTGGTGAAATGAGTCGTTTGATGCTTTCCATAAAGCACTTGTTGGCGAAGAAAAGAGCTTTACCATCCCTTATTTTAGATGAAATCGATACCGGAGTTTCTGGTGAAATCGCCATTAAGATGGGTCAAATGCTCAGCCAAATGGGACAAGGACATCAAATTATTGCCATCACCCACCTCCCTCAAATCGCAGCAGCGGGATCCAAGCATTGGTTTGTCTACAAAGATCATGCGGGATCGAAAACTGTTTCGAACCTTCGGGAGTTAATAGAAGAAGAACGCGTTGAAGAAATCGCTAAAATGATCGGGGGCCAGCAAGGCTACAAGGATCTATTAGCTAATGTTCGAAATTTAATCCAATCACACGAATGAAAAAATTAGTAGCCGCATGCCTTTTGTTAGTAGGGTGCGCACAAGCAGAGGAAAAAATCAGCGAAGAATTACAAGCAAAAGTGCTCGGGTTACATGATGTATTAATGCCAAAAACAGAACAAATCATCTCCTTAAAATCAAAATTAGATAGCCTTTCGACTGGTGCAGATTCTACACACGTTCGCAAACTGATAAGCTCTTTAGACAAAGCAGACAAATCAATGATGGATTGGATGCATCAGTTCTCCATCGATAGTTTGGGAAAAATGGACGTAAGCGCTAAGGTGATTTACCTCAAAAACCAATACACACAATTAACTGATCTTCAAAAACTGACAGATTCTACCTTAAATGCTGCACAAAAATACCGTCCTTAGTTTATTGCTTTCAGTGATCATCTTCTCTTGTTCCCAAGAGAAAAAATTGCCATTCCTAGGTCCTAAAACGGTGAGCGCGAAAGGGGATACAGTATATCACCAAATTCCAGCGTTTCGGTTTTTAAATCAAGATTCCGTTATCGTTACAGAAAAGGATGTCGAAGGAAAAGTATATGTAGCCGATTTTTTCTTCACCACCTGCCCCACCATTTGCCCTAAAATGAAAACGCAAATGCTACGCATTTATGAGCGTTATAAAGAACGCGACGATGTGCGCATCCTTTCTTACAGCATTGACCCCGATTTTGATAACACCTCCGTTCTAAAAGATTACGCCGCGCGCTTACAAGTAAAGGCCCCCAAATGGAATTTATTGACTGGTGATAAAGCTGCCATTTATAAACTCGGCCAAAAGAGCTATATGGTTTCTGCACAAGAAGATCCCAATGAGGCAGGTGGATTCGTTCATAGCGGGGCATTCATTTTAGTTGACAAAAACAGACATGTCCGAGGCATCTATGATGGCACCGTGGAAGCGGAGGTCAATCATTTGCTGGAGGATATGGAGGTACTTTTAAAGGAATTATAAATGGTGAATGGTAAATGGTAAATGATTTTTTTATCCGCCATTCACCATTTACCATTCACCATTTACCATTATTAAATGAAAAATTATATACCTATCGCGTTCATCGCATTTTTCTTTTTCTCTTGCCAAAGCAAGGAAGAAATCACCCAACAGCAATATTCCGTAGAGGGAATGGCCCTATATCAAACTCATTGTGAAAATTGCCATCAGGCAGATGGATCTGGGTTGCGAAATTTGTATCCATCCATTAAAAATTCTAATCTAAGCCCAGAGACCTTAGCTTGTTTAATTAAAAATGGAAAGAAAGGGAATGGCTTCATGCCAGCTAATGCGAAATTACAAGCATTAGACATCGCTGAGATAGTAACGTATATGCGAGAAAAATGGGGAGGTAAAAAACAAATTTTCCCGGTGGACAGTGTAAGACTAGCTTTACAAAAATGCCCCTAATTCGTAGGCATTCCTTCGACTGCAACGACCGAATTACGGACTTGCCGTAAAGAATAAGAGGAGAAATCTTGGGCTGCATCTAACCCTACTCCATTGACTAGTTCAGTTCGCGTTCTTAATTGCACTGCCTTGTCTGTGAAAATTCGCTTCTCTGCGGGCAACCAATTAAATTCATCCGTCTTCAGCGTTTCTTCTTTTTCAATATTGTGAATGACAACGTGACCGATGATTTTGTATGTATTTTTTTGACGGTAATAATGGGCAGAATCACCCCGCACCTCAGAGGTAATATTTCCTTTTTTATCAAAAAACCAAAGTTTTATTTCTTTAGGGTAGATTCGATCCTCTGATGCCAAAGTCAATTGCACTCCCGTCACCATCCGAACCACTTTTCGAGCGGAATCGGTATACATCATATCAATACCAAACAATTCAGATTTAGGACCAGCATAGGATGCCTTAGAATCGTCTTTTTTTTCACTACAAGCAAATAGGGTGATTAAAATCAAGAGCAAAATGAGAAAGCTCGAGTTGCGCATGGGAGAAAATTAGTTGATTTTCTGCTTTTGGAACCAAAGATCACTAAAGGTCAGCCCCAAAGTCAATTTGTGGTATTGCTCTTCCATACCATTTTCAGAGATCAGACCTCTGCGACCTACTTGGTAGGCTAAATTTAAGAAGGATAAATTACGAAGCGGCAAAGCCACACCAAAACTCAAATGCTTATCCACCGCATAATTTCCATTTCCTAAGAAATCATATGGCGTTTTCTCATAAGAAACACCCATTCTGTAGGTTGTGCGCTTGATAAAACTAGATATTGACTCGATATCGGGCGTATATTCTCCTCCCATTGAAACTTTATGCGAGACAGGCAACGTAGAAGAACGACCTAAATTATTACTTACTTTAGTCCAATCTGTATAAGTATAATCAACTCCGACCATCCATTTAGCAGCCTTTTCAATACTTAAACCGAATCGCTTTGCCACCGGAATTTGCTGCACAAATTCTTTCGACTTTTCCAGGGTATCTGAATTGATAACCGTTAAACCAGAAATATCCATTGTTGCAAATCGCTTTATCTGTTCCGCATTCAAGGTAGAATTTAAATCGAGTGTAGCTCCTACATTCAAAAATAGGTCCGTTTTTAATTTTGCCCTGTAGGCAAAACCAGCCTTAAATTGAAAATCAGAATACGACGTCAAGTCTTCTAACTGAACCTTATAATATTGTCCATCTGACATGTTTTGGGTAGAAACATTTCTATTCACCTGCCCAAACAAATAGTCCATTTGTAGTCCTACATAAAATTCTTTAAAGACCCTAACCCCATTCGAGATAGAGACCTTACTTACGCCACCGCTACCCTTGTAGCTGTAGATTAAGCTATCCACCCCTAATAAATTAAGTCGACGGTAGGATCTAGTTTCATACTCTACGGCTGAATGCGGACGAATTCCAACAGAAGCTGTCCACCGACTAGTCACCGGTAAAGTCAAATTCAAGGATTGGTAATTACCTCCAAATACGCTTTGCTTTTGGCGGGTATCCTGTAAGGTTTTGTATTCCGTATTAATTCCTACTTCAAGATTAGTCCAGCGATTGCGAGCCAATAGAGCCGGGTTAACTACGTTTGTATAGATCCCATTTGAATTAGATACGCCGATACCACCCATCATCATTTGAGTAGCGTTTTCACTTCCTTGAATCTCCCCCATCCCTAAATACGAATACGGAGAATTCAAGATTGTTTGTGCTCTAACTACTAGAGTCAACAACAAGAACAAAACGATTGACAGGGAACGAAACGTTTTCAGAAGGGCTGTAGGCTTATTCAAAGAATTTAAATTAATGAATTTAAAATACTCCCTAAGGGGAATACAAGTCTGTAAAGGTCGTAATTTTATTTCACATTCGACTAAGTAATTAGCTATATTTGAATTCAAATTTACATACAAAATGATTGAAGATTTAAAAAACGGAATCTATTTAGATAATTCAGCATGGGATTTGATTCTATTTGGGGTAATAATTTTAATCGGATTTATTTTAAGACGGTTCTTCTCAAACTCGTTTTCTAAAATTGTTTTTCGCTTCATTCCTGATGAATTAATTTCGATTCAAGATTGTGTTCAGCTGATTCGCAAGCCATTCGAATTACTGATTTTTTGGATATTCTTATTTTTTGCCGTCCAAAATCTACACGTCCCATCTGCCTGGAATATACAGCCTATCGAGAAATTTGGTCTACTTTACCTCATCGAAAAAGCCTTCGAAGCTTCCCTGATTTTCACAGTAACTTGGCTAATTGTCCGCTTGATGAAGGTCGTTATTCTAGTTGCTCAAGAAAAATGGAATGGTGCTGACCAAAAATCAAAACAACAATTCATCCCTTTCCTGAACGACCTGTCCATGGTCTTTATTATTACGGCTGCCGGATTTGTTTTTTTGGGGCGCATCTTTGAAGTAGATGTTGTAGCGCTCATTACCGGACTTGGAATTGGAGGTTTAGCCCTAGCCTTAGCTGCGCGCGAAACACTAGAGAATTTATTTGCCTCGTTTACCATTTTCTTAGACCTACCTTTCGTGGTAGGTGATAATATCCAACTAGGAACTATCAGTGGAGACATCGAAAAAATTGGATTCAGAAGTACGCGTATCCGTGGCGCAGACGGTAATCTAATCTTAGTTCCTAATCGTTTACTCACCTCACAATCACTTGAAAATATGAGTGAGCGTGATTACAGAAGAGCAAAATACACCCTACAATGTGAATTAAATACGAAGCCGGCGCAAATTGAAGCGGCTATAGCTGCCATTGAGACCTTTATTCAAGAAGAACCATTGTGCAAGAAAAAAGCACCAAAAGTAATATTTGAGGGCTTTGGCGCCTATTCCATCGACATCTCTGTTACCTATTTCGTACAAACAAAAGACTTCGCTAAATTCCAAGCCACGAAACAGGCTATCAATTTAGGGATATTAAAGGTGCTGGAGAAGGAGAAAATTGTGATGGCTAGGAGCTAGCTCGCGGCCTGCGGCCGCGAGAGAGTAGAGAGTAGAGAGAATAGATTATAGAGTAGAGAGTATAGA
>CAJCBY010000489.1 GCA_903960725.1 uncultured Cytophagaceae bacterium
ACAATAGGTAGGCCGATGATTTTATAGCCCGCTTTAGGCACTTTTTCCATCTCCATTTTTCCTTCCGCGCCCACAAATAAAAACGCGAGGGATGGGTCGATTTCTTTCATTGCATTCGCAATGGAAATAGCTGGGTAAATATGTCCCCCAGTTCCACCTCCAGAAATAATGACACGTTTAATCGACATTAGGCGAGAGTGGGTTGGGTATCTGGTGCTGTGAAAGGCTCTTTATCTTTACTGACCGCTAAAATCAATCCTATGCTGACCGCTGTAAAAATGAGGGAGGTTCCACCAGCAGAAATCATCGGCATCGGTTGGCCCGTTACAGGTCCTGCATCTACGGCTACAAGCATATTAATGAAAGCTTGGAATACAATCGAGAAGGTTAAGCCTGCTGATAGTAATCCTCCAAAAGGCCTCGTGCTATATTGTATCGCTTTCGCCCCTCGGTACATAAAAATGAGAAAGAGGAGTGGTATGGCGAGTCCGCCCACAATTCCATATTCTTCAATAATTATGGCATACACGAAATCAGATTCTGCCTGTGATAGAATATAACGTTGTTGACTTTTACCTGGACCCTTCGGATGGATGGCGCCCGTGGCGATGGCAAACAAGCTACGAGTGATTTGGTAATCTTCGTTCTTAGACTTGCTTAGTCTATCTTCATTTTTACCCACACGCTGAACATAATTCTCAATCCGCGTCTTGACCGTTTTAGCTCTTTGGCCAACACCTAAGGATACAACAGTCACCGCGATAATCGCAACGGCTGTAATAATTAACCCAATTTGTTTAGCAGGAACCCGGCCAAAAAACATCAGGATAATACTCGTAAAAAAGATCAAAACACTCGTAGAGAAGTTCGAAAGCATAATTAAGAAGCAAGAAATACCAATCTTAAACAGCATTCGGAAGAACATTACGGCATTGTAGGATTCAGGATCGGCTTGTTTAGAGGAGAAATCCTTTGCTAAACTAGTAATCAGGCATAATTTCACCATGTCCGAGGGCATGAATTGAATAGGCCCTAGAGCAACCCAGCGATTTGCCCCTCCAATAGTGGGACCAAAAGCCAAGGCCACAATGACTAATACCCAAGACAGCAGCAAGGCTAAATCACTAAATTTAGCTACACGGCTATAGTTGATTTTCGAAAAATAGGACATTAAATAAAAGGAAATGCCTAATATGACAATCGTCTTTACGAAGCTACTTAGCGGCTCAAATGGGCCGTCCATCGAAGTTTTAGCTTTAGCTGAAAACTGGATTAACAAGCCAAATGCGTTTAAGATAAATACAATCAACCAAATTTTATAGTCGCCCTTTAAATGCTCTTGGAAGAAGGCTTTGATTTTACTATCCATGGATTAAACGGTTAACAGTGTCCTTAAATTGATCTCCTCGATCTTCGTAATTTTTAAATAAATCGAAACTAGCACAAGCAGGCGAGAGTAACACTACATCGCCACTTGTTGCCCATTCCTTCGCTTTGCTAACGGCATTCTCTAACGAATTCGTTGCATATAGCTGTGGAACCATACCGCCGAAATGAGCCTCTAACTTAGCGTTATCTGTGCCTAAACAAATCAGTCCTTTGACCTTTTCCTTCACAAGTGGATCTAATACGTCATATTCATTTCCTTTGTCTACCCCACCCATAATCAAAATCAAAGGTTGCTTGTAGCTATTTAATGCGTAAAATACTGCATCAACATTAGTTGCCTTCGAGTCGTTGATGAATTCGACGCCATTCCATTTGCCACACGATTCTAATCGATGCGGTGCATTTTCAAAGAAGGGAAGGGACTTCAGAATTTGTGTGAAAGTTAGACCTGCCTCATGCGCAGCTAACATGGCCACTGCCATATTGATGGCATTGTGTGGCCCCTTTAATGGTGCATCGGCTAAAACTAACTCAGCTCCTTCGAATTGAATTTTGTCTTCTGTAATAAAAGCATTTGCCTTTGTGTTGAAACTAACCGTATTTAATTGCGCACTTGCAGCCATTTTAGTTAGGTTAGCTTTAACCACCTCGTCATCTGCCCAAAAAACACAGCTCGTGCTCGCATCTGCATTTTGGAAAATGCGAAACTTAGAGGCGATGTAATTTTCAAACTTGTATTCGTAGCGATCTAGGTGATCCGGCGTAATATTCAATAATACGGCTACATCCGGTTTAAATTGGAAGCAGCGATCTAATTGGAAGCTTGAAATTTCTAGTACATAGATGTCATGTTGGTCCTCCATCACTTGCTTCGCAAAGCTTTGGCCTATATTGCCCGCTAAACCTACATTAAGGCCAGCAGATTTCAAGAAATGATAGGTTAATAGGGTAGTCGTCGTTTTTCCATTCGACCCCGTGATGGCCACGATCTTCGCCTTCGTATATCGCGCAGCAAATTCGATTTCTGAAACAAGGGAAATTCCTTTCGCCTTAATGGCCTTAACGATGTCTGTTTTTTCTGGAATTCCAGGGCTGATAATAATCTCAGCAGAACTTAGTAGGCGGTCTACACTATGTGCACCAGTCTCAAATTCAATCTCATTCTCACGTAAGGTTTGCTGGTAGTTTTCTTTTAACGCACCTGCGTCTGACAAAAACACATCAAACCCCTTTGATTTAGCCAATAGAGCGGCTCCTACACCACTTTCTCCTCCACCTAAGATGCTGATTAATGCCATTCTTGACTTGAAATTTTCTGAATTTGAATTGAGTTACAAGTTAGAAAATGTCGCGCATTCTATCAACTCAAAAAGAGCATCTGATCGAATTTTTCTGACAAAAAAAAGACCCACCGTTTCGGGTGGGTCTTTCCTATGAATTCGAGAGGTATTACACCAAAGAGATACGTTTGAACGATGAAATCGTTAAACCTTTCTGTGTTTGCTCTAATAGTTGACGAATCGTGATCGATGAGTCTTTTACGAATTGTTGGTTTAATAGAGTAGACTCTTTGTAGAACTTCTCTAATTTACCTACCGCAATTTTCTCTAACATCGCCTCAGGTTTACCTTCTTGACGTGCTTGATCTTTTCCGATTTCGATTTCTCTTTCAATCGTTTCAGCATCTACGCCATCCTTGTCTAAAGCGACAGGCTTCATAGCGGTGATTTGCATCGCGATATCTTTACCTACTTCTGATACATCTACACCTTGAACGTTTTCGAATGCTACTAAAACACCGATTTTGTTGTTCGAGTGAATGTAAGAAACCACTTTCTCAGCCGATACGTTTTCGTAAGCTGCTAAGGTGATTTTCTCTCCAATTTTACCTGTTAGCTCGATGATGTGACCTTCTACTGAACGTCCATCTGCTAATGGCTCAGCTAATAAATCATGCGCTGAAGGAGCGTGAGACGCTGCCGCTTTGTCAATGATCGTTTTCGCTAAGTTATTGAAGTCTGCTACTTTAGAAACTGGCTCAGTCTCACAAGCTAAAGCAATTAATTTACCATTTGAATGATCCGCATTAAGTGCCACTAAAACGACACCTTCATTTGTTTCATTGTCCGCACGTTTCGCTGCTACTTTTTGACCTGCTTTACGAAGGATATCTACTGCTGCTTCGAAGTCACCATTGGCTTCAGTCAAAGCTTTCTTGCAATCCATCATTCCTGCGCCAGTCATTTGGCGTAACTTATTAACGTCTGCTGCTGTAATTGACATGTTATGAATATTTATTCTTGTTCTGCTTCTTTTTCGTATTTCGCCGCTACCTTAGCTGCCTCTTGTGAATCGTCATCCGCTGCTTTTTTAGCTTCTACTTCTTCCGCCTCACGAGCATCATCCTTATCTTGCTTTCTTTCCGCTAAACCTTCTTCGATCGCTTTAGAAATAGCTGTGATGATGATAGAGATAGACTTGTATGCATCATCATTTGCAGGGATAGGATAGTCAACTAAGTCTGGGTTAGAGTTTGTATCACACATAGCGAAAACTGGGATACCTAATTTCTTAGCCTCAGAAACCGCAATGTGCTCACGCTTAACGTCTACAATGAATAAAGCCGCTGGAAGGCGAGTTAATTCAGTGATACCACCTAACACACGCTTTAATTTTTCTTCTTCACGAGTTAACATTAAACGCTCACGCTTAGCGATTGTCTTCACGATAACTTCGTCTTTTAACATTTTATCAATGCTAGACATCTTCTTGATAGACTTACGTACAGTCGCGAAGTTAGTCAACATACCACCTAACCAACGGTCAGTTACGTATGGCATTTTTAATTTATCTGCTTCTGTCGTCACAATTTCTTGTGCTTGCTTCTTCGTTGCAACGAACATCACCTTACGGCCAGAACGTACAATCGCACGAAGAGCTGCTGAAGCTTCTTCTAAGGAAGAGATAGTTTTATTTAGATCAATGATGTGGATACCATTTTTCTCCATAAAGATGTATGGAGCCATTTTAGGATCCCACTTACGAGTCAAGTGACCGAAGTGAACGCCTGCGTCAAGCAAGTCGTTGTAGCTTAATTGTGCCATTTTGGTTGTTTAAAAATGTGAATAATAAAAATGTGGAAAAGGCATCGGCAACAGACAAGCCTTTTCCACGAACAAATCTTAACGCTTAGAGAACTGGAATCTCTTACGAGCTTTCGCACGTCCTGGTTTCTTACGCTCCACCATACGTGGGTCACGAGTTAAGAAGCCTTCTTTTTTCAAAGGAGAACGTAATTCAGCATCTTGCGTTTGAAGTGCACGTGAAATCGCCATACGAAGCGCTTCAGCTTGACCTTTGATACCACCGCCATCTACGTTAGCAGTTACATCAAATGAACCTAAAGTGTTCGTTAATGCGAATGGTTGATTAACAACAATCTGAAGAATTTCAGATGGGAAGTAATCAGCTAATACACGGCCGTTGATTTTAATCTGGCCTTTACCTGGTGTCATCGAAATACGAGCAACTGCCGTCTTTCTTCTACCGATTTTACTTGTTATTTCTGCCATTTTCTTAATGTCCGTTAAAAGGTAAGTACTTTTGGTTGTTGAGCTGCGTGAGGATGTTCTGGTCCTGCATAAACGAATAGGTTGTTGAATAAAACACGTCCTAAACGATTTTTAGGTAACATACCTTTAACCGCTGATTCTACAACACCTCTTGGGTTTTTAACTAAAACCTCACGTGGAGTTGCGAAACGTTGACCACCTGGGTAACCCGTGTGACGGATATACACCTTGTCTGTCATTTTCTTACCAGTTAAGCGAATTTTGTCCGCGTTGATAACGATCACTTGATCGCCACAATCAACGTGTGGAGTGTAAGAAGGCTTGTGCTTTCCACGAATGATTTTCGCAATTTCAGAACAAACACGTCCCAAAACTTGATTTTCAGCATCTACAACAAACCAAGCTTTCTGTACAGTAGCTTTGTTTGCAGAGATGGTTTTGTAACTTAAAGTATCCACTTGTTTATAATTTAACTGTTTGAATCGTTTCCACCTAGACCACGGAATTTGTCTAAAGGAATTGATTATGACCTATTTTATCTTTCAAACGGGCATTCAATCGAAAAATGGGAGTGCAAATTTATAAAATCTTCATTTGATATGCAAGTGTCTAATTTAAAATGTTTTGCGCAAAGGAATTAATTGAAAAATAACGAACTTTATAACCTTTTACAGTTCTATTAGTCATGAAGAAAATTACGGTCTACTTATTCCTTACACTTTTGTCCTGTCAGGCTTTGGTAGCACAGATTCATTTCGCAGGAATGATGTCGACGAAACGGGTGGGAATGTTTAATGCAGCCTACAATCCTGCTGAATTAACGAATTTGACCAATAAGGTAGAATTCAAA